>DASVIU010000585.1:0-13302 GCA_036386275.1 Bacteroidota bacterium
GAACGGCATCATCACATGGCAGCTGCGGCTCGCCCCCGGAGAGCGGAAAGAAATCAGGGTGCAGTATTCGATAGAGGCGCCAATCGACCTGACTGTGGGAGGAATAGAGTGAATCAGGACCGGAGGGATCTGCCTTTGAGCGACGAGAGATCACCATCCGATATGCGTATCACCATCCTCTGAAGCGGCCGCATCTGTGACGGACGGGCCCGCGGGAGCCCTTCACTCTCCAGGACCGGCACGAGATAAGCGCCATTCTGCCAGTGGACCGGGCCTTTCTGCCGGGACCTTTGCGAGCGCACTATCTCGAACGATACCCCATAGACGCTGCAGAGCCGGAAAAGAACTTCGAGGCCGGGAAGGCAAACATTCTTTTCCCACCGCTGGATCACCACCCAGGAATATCCGATTTTCGACGCCACTTCTTTGAGGGTCAGACCGGCTGCCCGGCGCGCTGCGCGCAGGCGGTCGCCGAGCGTCCGGAGATGCATCTGCTTCGCAATGATAAGGTCGACGACCTCCTCGATTACCCGTGCTTTCACCGGAGAAAGCGCGGTCGGTTGATTAAGTACCTGCCAGACATATTGACGCGACACTCCGAGCTGGCCTGCAAGAAATGTGTGGCTGACCCCCCACTCCTCCATTTTTCCGCATATACTTCGAACTGCGGCCACCACTCCCGATTCAGCGTCCATCGCGATCCCCTCCGTTTTGATCCTGATTCGAATCCTGCGCCGGTGCAATGATGCAGCTCACCATGTGTGTTCCACGTCCCCGGCGTGGCACGATCGTTTGATTCGTCTGTATTTCTTTGTACACTTTGCACAGTATCCACCAGGTAAACGTTCCTCACTGTTCTCTCCGCGTTGCTTGCCGCTGCAACAACAGCTCTTTCCCACTAGCCCATCATGGAGGCCGTCATGCATAGACTCTCTCCTGTTTTTGTATTTTGTCTTCTTCTCTTTGCCTCCGCGACGCAGGCGCAGGTTCCCAATCCGGGGTTTGAAAACTGGACAGGGACGGAACCTGACGGCTGGGTCACGAGCAACATAAGCCTGCTGTCGGTAATCCCGGTAACAAGAGCCGACGATTCGCATAATGGGAACAGCTCGCTCAAGGGAACCGTGGTTCCGATGTATGGGACAAATGCACCTGTGAGTGCCGTCATACAGGCCGGGGCCGGCGGACGAGGCTTCGCGGTGTCGGTCCGTTACGCTACGGTAACAGGTTACTATAAATGCTCACTCCTGAGCGGTGACAAGCTCGGGTTGAATTTCGGCATGTACCTGGGAGGGACGGGTATCGGGATCGGAGCCCAGGCAATAGCGACAAGCACTTCCACGTGGACCGCGTTCTCTGTCCCGTTCGCCTACGTGGCCCCGGGAACCCCCGACAATTGCGTCCTCCAGATCTCGATCTTCGGGCCGGGTACAGGCACGGATTACCATTTGGCGTCCTGGTTCGAAGTGGATGACATCGCATTATCCGGCGTCTCGGCAATTGCGCCCGATACGAGGCCCTCGACATACTCACTGGACCAGAATTTCCCCAACCCGTTCAACCCGATGACCACAATACGATACGGCCTGGCACACAGGTCGCAGGTGACGCTGGCTGTGTTCAACCTGATCGGGGAACAGGTCGCGACGCTCGTGAACGAGATACAGGAATCGGGCACCCACGACGCCAGATTCGATGCGAGCGGGCTGGCCAGCGGGGTATACTTCTACAGACTGCAGTCTGACGGGTTCGTGAGGACGAAGAAGCTGGAGTTGTTGAAGTAGCAGATTGCTTCGCCCTGAGAAGCGGGCTCGCAATGACAGGATGTGCGCCGGGTTGCTTCGTGGCGCCGGGTTGCTTCGTGGCGCCGGGTTGCTTCGTGGCGTCGGGTTGCTTCGTGGCGCCGGGTTGCTTCGTGGCGCCGGGTTGCTTCGGGGCACGCCAAAGGCGTGCCCCTCGTAATGACACCATGTGCAACAGATTGCTTCGCTTCGCAATGACAGGGGGCTACTAGATCCAGGCGCGGCGCAGAAGGACGACTTTCACAAGCTGCGTGAGCGACACATAGCAGAGGAGCGTGAGGAGAAGGAGCGGCCAGTAGAGTTCGGGGAGCGCCGTGAACCCCAGCGAGGCGGCAAAGGGGGAATACGGCAGATACATCCCGAAAATCATAATAAGCGTCGAGGTGATGACCAGGGGAAGGCTCGCGCGGCTCTGCAGGAACGGGATCTTGTTCGTACGGATGACGTGGATAATGAGTGTCTGCGTCATCAGCGATTCCACGAACCATCCGGTCCGGAAAAGAGAGGCGTGGGCGGGATCCCAGCAGTTGAACACGTACAGCATGATAAAGTAGGTCGTGTAATCGAAGACCGAGCTGATAGGCCCGATGTACAGGATGAACTTCTTCAGCTCGTCCATGGACCAGGGACGCGGCCGGGTTATCTGCTCCGGATCGACATTGTCGGTCGGGATCGGCACCTGGGAGAAGTCGTACAGCAGATTGTTCGTCAACACCTGGATGGGCGCCATCGGGACGTACGGGAGGAACGCGCTCGCCCCAAGCACGCTGAACATGTTGCCGAAGTTCGAGCTTGCGCCCATCCGGACGTACTTGATGATGTTCGCAAAGACCTTCCGCCCCTCGAGGACCCCCTCTTCCAGTATCATCAGGCTCTTTTCGAGCAGGATGATGTCCGCAGACTCTTTGGCAATGTCCACCGCCGAATCAACCGAAATACCGACGTCGGCCGCCTTGAGGGCCGGCGCATCGTTGATCCCGTCTCCCATGAACCCGACAACGTGACCTTTCTCCCGTAGTATGCGGATGATCCTCTGCTTGTGCGCCGGCGAGAGGCGCGCGAACAGTGTCGCCTTTTCGACAGCATCCGCCAGCTCCGCGTCCGTCAGCTTATCAATCCCGGTTCCCAGCACAACCTTGTCCGTCGGCATGCCGACATCGTGACAGACCTTTTTGCTCACAAGGTCATTGTCACCCGTGAGGATCTTGACGACAATCCCGTGTTTCTGGAGGGCCGCGATCGCCGGTGCAGCGCTATCCTTCGGGGGGTCCAGGAACGCGACGTAGCCGATCAATACAAGCTCGCATTCATCGTCTTTTGAATATGCCGTCTTCAGCTCGGGTTCCTTGTACGCCACGGCGAGGACGCGGAAGCCGTTGGTGCTGAGGCGTTCGTATTCTTCCTTCAGGTCCTCGATGAGGATCGGGTCCATCGGGAGAATTTCCTCCTCGAGCTCAAACTGGGTGCACCGGGGGAAGACTTCCTCGGGAGCTCCCTTTGTGAGGAGACGGTGTTTCCCCTCGGGGGTCTCCACGATGACCGACATCAGGCGCCTCTTGAAGTCAAACGGGATCTCATCGATTTTCTTGTAGGCGGCGAGGTTCGCCTGATCCAGCACTTCACGGTGATCGAGTATCGCGCGGTCGAGCACGTTCCTCAGTCCGGTCTGGAAATGACTGATGAGGTAGGCGTCGAGAAGCACCGCATCACTTTCTTTCTGCACGACGTCACAGTGATGCTCGAGTATGACCCGATCCATCGTCAGCGTGCCGGTCTTGTCGGTGCAGAGGATGTCCATCGCACCGAGGTTCTGGATCGCGTTGAGGCGTTTGACGATGACCTTCTTGCGGGACATCAGGAGCGCACCCTTGGAGAGGCACACCGAGACTATCATGGGGAGCATTTCGGGGGTGAGGCCGACTGCCACCGCCAGCGCGAAGAAGAACGCCTCCCCCCAGTTCCCCTTCGTGATACCGTTGATCAGGAACACCAGCGGGACCATCACCATCATGAACTGGATCATGAGCCAGGTGAATCGCTTGATCCCCTTGTCGAAGCTCGTCTCCACCTGTTCGCCGGCGATCGTGCTCGCCATGCTGCCAAAGTACGTCGACTTCCCCGTGGTGACAACCACGCCCGTCGCCGACCCGCTTTCCACGCTCGTGCCAAGGAAACAGAGATTCGAGAGCTCGATCGGGGTGAGGTTCTCCCGTGTCTCGCGGGCATCGAATTTCTCGACCGGCAACGATTCTCCCGTCAGGCTCCCCTGAATAATGAACAGATCCTTCGACGTCACAACACGGATGTCGGCCGGGATCATATCGCCCGCGGCGAGGGCGACCATATCACCCGGAACGAGTCGTCCAAGGGGCATCTCGGCCTGCTGGCCCTCCCGGATTACCGTTGCCGTGACTTTTATCATGGCCTTCAGTTTGGCCGCGGCCGTGTCTGCCCGGCTTTCCTGTACGAACCGGAGCATGACGCCTAGCACCACCATCATGCACATCACGGCGCCGGCCCGGATGTCGCCGGTGAGAAACGAAATCGTGGCTAGCGCGGAAAGAAGGATGACAAGCGGGTTGCGGAGCGTGACCATCAGGCGGAACAACCAGCCGTGGTGGACCTCCTGCGCAACTTCGTTGGGGCCGTACTGTTCGAGCCGTGCATCAGCCTCAGCCTGGGTGAGGCCGGCGGATGATGTCTTGAGGGATTCGAGGACCTGCGCGGATTCTTTGCGGGACGATTCGATGAGGAGGGGGGAAACAACTATCCCCGCCCCCGGTTTCTTGAGTGGAGCTGCTACGGCGGGGGCGCTATTATTCGTCGGTGCCGGCGGCACTTCGTGACGGGATCAGGGGGAGTGGACGATTCTCTGGTTGAATGCCAAGATACTACGTTAAAGGGAATTGTTCAACCTTTTTTGTCATAACGAGAATACGAACTCGACAAAGGGCTGCCAGACCGGACCGGGAGCCGGGGAGTTGATATCAAGGAGCTGCGCGCCACGAACACCGAGGAGGGCCCGGTTCCCCCTTCCCAGCTCAATCGCGACCCCTCCTCCGAACGAAAGAACCGCACTCGTGCTTTTGAGGTTGCCGATCGCCGTCCGACCGTCCCCCGCACCCGCTATGGAGTCGGGGTGCGTCGGTGTGTAATCGATAAGCGGCTGCCAGGCCACCCCCAGATGGAGGAACCCGTTCACAAAGGATCCGCTGTAGGCACTATTGATCGTGAGGCCGAAAGCCGCACCCAGAGACTGCTCGAGACCCGAATCGTCGAAGTACGAAACGTACTGGCGTCGACTGCCGAACGGCGGATCGACTATCGTTGTGACGGTCGCCCGCGAACGGAAACGGACGGCGTTCAACTGCATCCCCGCGTCAAACCGGGCTCCAAACTGTTCTCCTACAGCAAAGAAACTGACTCCCCCCCGGAAGTTCGTGAACTGATTCCCCCCCGCCGTCGCGTATACCCCCCCCGCCGACAGCCCGAAATGCTGCGCCACAGTGAGCTGGAGATCAAGACTGTATTCGCTCGAGGGGACATCCCACGTAAGGTTTCCCCTGGGAGAAGACGATCCGGAGTTGTTCGTCGGCTGGACGCCGGAGCCGGGCGCCGGGTCTATGGACCCCTTGATGACCGGAGCGTTGTCCACTGCAAACCCGGGGATTACCTGTAGTGTCCCGGGAACGGGATCAATCGTAACGTTGATGGGTGTCCTGGCAATCGGCCCGCTCAGCGAGACCTGATTGAGCGTGAACGTTTCAGAGGTGACGCAACCCGCCGCCGTCAATGAAAGGCAGACCGGGACCAGACACCAGATCCGGGAACTGCTGGTTTTCATTTGAGTCGCTCCCTGTTCATTTTTGGCATAGAGTGATTTGCTCTCTATAATGTACGATTCTTCAAATTTGAATTCCCCAAGTTTTCTAATAAGAAAATTCTTCGGGGCGGACTAAACCTTTTTCCCTCCTCCCTCGTCAAAATTCTGTCAACCTGGCCAAAATCGGCGGGAGAAGTGGGAAGAACAACACTGGAAGGGCGCGATGCATGCGGGACGAATGACGTTGCTTTCGGGATTTGCGGCTCTTCTCCTTGGCCGGGCCGGGTACTCACCTGCACAGACCAGCCCGCCCCACTCTCCTCTTGTCAGGTATCTCTCTCCCATCCCCGGTTCAAGGTACATCCTCCCGGCCTCAAACATTATCATCAGGACAGACCGCCGTATAGGCCCTGATGTCGCGTTGAACCTTGTCCGCGGTGTCACAGGCGGGCGGAGCGGCAAACACAGATTTGACGTCCGTGTCTCGGACGACGGCCGCACCGTGACCTGCCAGCCCGAATCTCCTTTCGCAGCAGCAGAGGAGGTCACGGCGCAGATCGACACATCCGTCGTACGGTGGACAGGTCCCGCCAGCGCCGGAGAGTTCAAGTTCACAACCGCAGGTACAACACCGGACCGCATTTCACTCCAGAAACTGTTGCGAGCGAGCGATTTCCCCCAGGCAGTTTCCGCCCCGCCGCCGCCCCGGAAGAGGGGGCCCTCGACTGTCGCGGACGAGATCGTTATTCCGAACATCGACGTGACGCTTTCCACTCCCACCTCGCCCGGATATCTCTTCCTCTCTCCCCTCCAATGGAGCGTAGCATCGATCCCCGCGCTCCTGATACTGCGGAATGACGGGACCCCGGTGTTCGCACGCGATCTCCCGGCAAACGGATTCGACTTCAAACCCCAGTCGAACGGAATGCTGACGTTTTTCGACGAGGGCTCGGAGACATTCCTTGTGATGGACCGGACCTGCACGGTCGTTGACACGCTCCGGTGCGGGAACGGATATGTGACCGACCCCCACGAGCTTCGAATACTCCCGAACGGGCACGCGCTCTTGCTGGGGGTGGACAACGAGATTGTCGACATGTCGCGGGTAGTTCCGGGGGGATATTCCAATGCACAGGTTGTGGGTTACATCATACAGGAACTGGACACCAGCAAGAATGTCGTGTTCCAGTGGCGGAGCTGGGACCACTTCCAGATAACAGACGCGGAACATATCGACCTCACAGCGACATCGATCGATTACGTCCACAGCAACGCACTGGACGTGGACACGGACGGAAACCTTCTCCTCTCCAGCCGCCATCTGAACGAGATCACAAAAATAGACCGTGAGACCGGCGCGATCATCTGGAGACTCGGCGGGATGAACAACCAGTTCCGGTTCGTCAACGACTCGATCGGGTTCTCCTACCAGCACGCCGTGCGTCGCATCGCCAACGGGGATATCACACTCCTCGACAACGGGGATTTTCACGCCCCCGCCTTCTCGCGAGCCGTGGAGTATGCGCTGGACACCCGGCAAATGATCGCAACACTGGTCTGGCAGTACCGTAACACCCCGGATGTGTTCGGGTTCGCGATGGGCTTCGTGCAGCGGCTCGAGAACGGGAATACGCTGATAGGCTGGGGGGCGGGGAACCCGAGCGTCACAGAGGTGAGCGCCGAAGGGACAAAAGTGTACGAGATGACGTTTGATCCCGGTGTATACAGCTACAGAGCGTTCAGGTACGACTGGCAGCCGACCACTGTTACCTCCGTCCCCGGGAGGGGGACTCCGGGAACGTCCATGCTGGCCCAGAATTATCCCAACCCGTTCAATCCAGCGACGACAATACAGTTTTCGATCGCGCAACAATCCCCCGTGAGTCTCGAGGTATTCAACATGCTCGGGCAAAGGGTCGCCACGCTCGTGGACGAGGAGAGGCCGGCAGGGAGCTATTCAGAACGGTTCGACGCGACGCGGCTGGCAAGCGGCGTGTATCTCTACAGGCTGAAGGCCGGGAACTTTACCACCACGCAGAAGATGGTGCTGCTCCACTGACTTTCCGAGTGTCAAACAGAAGCCCCGGCCAGGAATGACCGGGGCTTTGTCGTTTCTACGGGAAGTAAAGGGATAGAAAAAAACTTGATTCTCGATCCGGAGGGGGATACCTTTGGTGCAATCTCCGATCGGCCCCAGGCATTCATCGCCCGGATCGCCACTATCTGGACTCCGAAGTGGCAGGCGCGGAGCTGATGCGCCACATTCAGCCCAATCATTCTATTGCTGCAAGGAGATTCATCATGAAACAACCTTTACGCGTGCTGATTATCCTGATTCTCGCATGGATGTGCCGGGCGGGTGCACAGGATCTGAAGACGGTCCAGCTCCCCGGGCCGCAGAAGGAGATCGGAAAGCCTCTCATGCAGGTTCTCTCGCTGCGACAATCATCGAGAGATTTTGATTCGAAGCCTCTCCTCCTTCAGGATCTCTCCAATCTGCTCTGGGCGGCGGACGGCATCAACCGGGCGGAATCGGGAAAGCGTACCGCTCCCTCGGCGATGAACTGGCAGGAAACAGATGTGTACGTCATCCTTTCTGAAGGGGCGTTCCTGTACGATGCAAAGGCCAACAGCCTGAAGCCGGTGATCGGAGGCGATGTGCGGGCTTTTGCAGGGACCCAGGGATTCGTGAAAGACGCTCCTCTCACGCTCGTCTATGTGGTGGACTATGCCAGGATGACGAAAGCAAATGACGAGGATAAGAAGCTCTACGGCACAGCCGATGTCGGGTTCATCGCCGAAAACGCGTACCTGTACTGCGCCTCGCAGGGCCTTGCTGTCGTGGTCCGGGGATCCGTCGACCGGCCCAGGCTCTCAGAAGCATTGAAACTCCGTCCCGATCAGAGGATCATACTTGCGCAGACCGTCGGTTATCCAAAATAGGCCGGGCGCCGCGCCGGGCGAGTGAGTCCGGCGGAGAGCGCCCCACACCTCTCACAAGAAGGAGTCCAACATGAACCGCGTAGTCCATTTCGAAATACATGCAGAAAACCTGAAGGGGAATTCCGGGCGTGGGATGGATCGCGTACTGCAAAGACACAGAAGGAAACATATTCGGCATGATGCAGAACGACCCATCGGCAAAATAAGGAGGCACTCCCGGTGAGTACAATCCCGCGCTTGACCGCAGCACTGTGTTGATGGCGCCTCCGGCGCCATCTTCGACCCCGCCCGGGAACGGCGGGATCGTTGACCCTGCTAGCGCGTATCCTTTTTAACTTCCGGCTTCACTTCCCTTTTAATTTCTCGTCTCTCCTGCGGCTTATCCGGAACAGTTACTCTGGGCGCAACCCGTTCCGGGGCGACCCTCGATGGAGCAGGAGTTGGGGCAACCCTCACCGGAGCTGGTTCCGGAGCGACTCTCGATGGAGCGGGTGTTGGGGCAACCCTCACCGGAGCTGGTTCCGGAGCGACTCTCGATGGGGCGGGAGTTGGGGTAATTCTCACCGGAGAGGGAGTCCGCGGTTGTAGCGGCGGAGGTTGGACGACGACGGGAGCGGTGGGCCGCGGCGTCGAGCGACCTCCTCCCGGAGGGACTGACGGCGTGGAAGGGGGGCGTGCAACATCAGGAGTGGCGGGAGAGACGTACACGGGTGCCGGCGGGGGGGGCCTGTCATCCTGAGCCATCCTCACCCTTGAGACCGTGCGACGGCCGACCTTCACCTGCTCCTGCTCGGTCTTCCGTGCAGGGATCAACTCGTGCGTCGCTCCCTGAATGGTGATGATGTCAGGTGGACGTTCTACCGTCTTCGACCGGTTGGCTGCCGGAGGGGGCTGATGAGGAGGGGTGGTCCTGTATGCACCCACGTTTAGCCGCGTGAATTGCGGCGCCGGGACGACGGTCCAGTAATTTTCATATCCCGATGAATACGCCTGGGGGTACGATGCCTGAGGCGGAGCCATCGGAGCCCAGCCGATGTAGTCATTCTCTGTATACCAATTGACGCGCGCGGGGGACCAGTCGTTTCCCGGAACCCAGACCCAGCCCAGAGATTCCATCTGAGTCCAGTAGCCATAGTGATACACAACCCAGCCGAAAGGCTCGTCCGAGTCCCACATCCATCCCCGGTCAGACCAGACCCACTGGCCGTTGGTGTAGGGTCTCCAATCGGACATGACCGCGGGCTGCCAGACACGTCCGTACATCCCGACGTCAATCCAGTTCCCGTACGCGTTCAGGACCGGAAACGGCTCATCGGCTGAACTGTACGAGGAAGAAGTCTGCTGAGTCCGGGTCGACGGGTCACCCACAACGCATCCGGCCGCGATCAGAGAGATGGCAACGAGAAAGAGAATCTGATTTTTCATGGCGCGTCCCCTTCGAATAGAAAAAATCCCGTATATTATCCCCGTACTAATGTAACAAAAGGACCGCAAAAAAACACAAACGAGGGATCCGGATGCCATGAAAGAAGCCGCGTGGGTGAAAGAGTTTCCGGCCTCCATTACGGTCTGTGACGCGTCGGGGATCATACTGGAGATGAATGACCGCTCCTCCTCGACGTTTGCGAATGACGGGGGCGCTGAACTTGTCGGCAAGAACCTGTATGATTGCCACCCCGGGCTGGCGCGCGAGAAAGTGGCAGCCTTGCTGGCGTCGGGGTCGCCCAATTGCTACACGATCGAGAAAGCAGGGATAAAGAAACTCATCTACCAGTCCCCCTGGTTCGAGGATGGAACATACCGCGGGTTCGTGGAAATCTCCATCCCGATTCCGGATCAGATGCCGCACTTTGTCAGGGAATAACAACAGCGAAACGGCACAATGAACGAGAATCAGGAGATCGACCTTCTCACTCCTCTCCGAATCAGGGGAGTCGTGATCAGGAACAGGATAGCGGTTTCACCTATGTGCCAGTACTCTTCATCGGAGGGGATGGCAAACGACTGGCATCTGGTGCATCTGGGAAGCAGGGCGGTCGGCGGGGCCGGACTGGTATTTGTCGAAGCCTCCGCTGTCACACGTGACGGAAGGATCTCTCCGGGAGATCTGGGTATCTGGGACGACAGGCAGATCGAACCGCTGGCCCGCATTGCGCGGTTTGTCAGCAGCATGGGATCCGTCCCGGGCATTCAGCTCGCCCACGCCGGGCGGAAGGCAAGCACGGCCCCGCCGTTTGAAGGAGGGGGAAGTCTGAAGTCACCGGAGAAAGGCGCATGGGAGACGGTTGCCCCGAGCGCAATTCCGTTCGCAGAGGGATATCCGGTCCCCCGCAGTCTTACGGCGGGAGAAATCGAGGACGTCGTCGCGTCATTCGGAGAGGCGGCGAAACGGGCCATTCGTGCCGGGTTCAGAACGATCGAAATTCATGCCGCACACGGCTACCTCCTTCATCAATTCCTTTCCCCGCTCAGCAACAGGAGGACCGACGCGTACGGCGGGACACTGGAGAACCGGCTCCGTCTTGCGGTGGAAGTTGCCACACGCGTAAGGAACGTGATACCGGATGACGTTCCTCTGTTCACGCGTGTCTCTGCGACCGACTGGGTGGCAGGGGGATGGGACCTGGAACAGACAGTTGCCCTTGCACGTGTCCTTCGAACAGCGGGAGTGGATCTCATTGATTGTTCGAGCGGAGGTTCCGTGCCGCGGGCGGTGGTCCCCGTCGCCCCGGGGTATCAGGTTCCGTTCGCCTCGGAGGTCCGCGCGAAGTCCGGAATACTGACAGGCGCAGTCGGACTCATTACCGGTGTCCAGCAGGCAAACGAGATCATCACATCCGGAAAGGCGGATATCGTGCTCATGGCACGCGAGATGCTGCGCGAGCCCTACTGGGCACTGAAAGCCGGACTGGCAATGGGACGGAATGCAGAATGGCCGAAGCAGTATGAAAGGGCGGCCCCGCCGAAAACCGCTTCACGGTGACGTATTATTCCCACCCCTCTTTTGCAAGAGCAGAATGGAGCTCATCGGGATTATGCCTGCAGTGGTACTCAAGCTTGCTCGAATCCTCGTGCGCGTGGTCATAATCCCATCCCTTCGCCATCAGATTTCGCTCGTGTAGCTCGTGCAGAAGGACGTAAGGCCGCTCGGCCTCCTCCAGGTCGTTGTCAATCCAGACTTCGTCCTGGGGGACAAATTCGTATACGTGATCGTGTCCCCCTTCCGTAAAATCGACGTCGAACACGCTCCGTACAAGCCGCCCGTTTACGATCCAAACGTTGACGCCGGAGGTGAGATGTTTCCAGAGTGTCACATGCACTCTGGTGGGGTCCGGCAGGCTTCTCCCTTTCGTCAGGCTGTCGACGTCCCCCGCCCTTTTTCTTTCATTCCGTTCGGCTTTGTCCGCAGCTTCGAGCGCATCGTCGTACGGCACCCCCCTTGCCATCAGACGATGCTCGATAAGCAGATGGTCGATGAAAAACGGGACTTCGTCCGGTTTCCCCTCCTTGTCGATCCAGAATTCGTTCAGGGGGATGAACTTGAAAGCATAATGCTGGCCGTAGTTTGTAAATTCTTCATCCATGTGCGTGCGGACGTACGTCCCGTCCACGACCCATATCGTTATGCGGCCGCGGGCTCCCACTCTGTTCAGGTAGGGGGGTTTGAGGGTGTGTGCCATCGAGTCAGCTCCTTCCGGGACCCGTCCCAGTGAGATGTGCGCCATGAACATCAATGCCCCCGTGATGATCACGGGGGAGAAACGAGCCACGGGATTCATTCTGAACCTCAAGAGAGGTGTGAGTCAATCTGTCAAAAAAGGGGCTGAAACACAAACCGGCGGAGGAGGGAACGCGAGCCCCGGAGAGAACGTTCCAGTTTTGTTATGAGGCGCCGGAGCACTATCTTCATAGTGCGTCGGTTGTGTCCGGGCTTCCCTTGATCACGGGAGAAGGACTTGGCAAAAATCAGGCGACTCACCTGGGTCACAATTATCTCGGGGATACTCTTGTCGCTCCCCGCGACTCTCCTTGCCCCGGCGCAGGACGACAAATCACCCCTCGTCGTGGAGGGGCTGCGTCTCATCAACGGGACACAGATCTTTTGCAAGAGCATCGGGACGGGGATCCCCCTGATGATTCTCCACGGCGGGCCGGGTCTGGATCATTCCTATTTCCTCCCCCAGATGGAGAAGCTTGCGGACACCTACGAGCTCATATTTTTCGATCAGAGAGGATGCGGCAAATCGTCGATCCGCCTCGATTCCACAGCAATGACGCTCGACGCACTCGTCGAGGACATCGACAGGGTTCGCGACGCCTACAACCTGAATACGATGAACCTGATGGGGCATTCCTGGGGTGGATTGCTGGCAATGTTCTACGCGATCAAGCACGGGGACCGGCTCAACTCCCTTATTATCGTCAACAGCACGCCCCCCACGTCCGAGCTGCGATCCGCGTCATCCAGAATCATCGGGCAGATGACATCACGCGATGACAGTATCGCGCAGGCATTGCTGGTACAAACACCCGAGTTCAAACGACGTGATCCCGCGGCAATGCAGAAGTTCTTCAGATTGCTCTTCAGAGGCTCATTCCGCTTTCGCCAATTGGCGGATCAACTTACGTTGACGTTTGGTCCTGACTACGGGGCCAGAAGCAAGCTGGTCCAGTACCTCGCGAAGGACCCGCAACTTCAAAAGTATGACATTTTGAGCCGGCTCGAGACGATCA
>DASVIU010000586.1:0-1736 GCA_036386275.1 Bacteroidota bacterium
CCCTGAGCCCAAGCCACGGGCCGCGATTCGCCTCATGATCAAGCTGCGTGACAAGTATCTCATCCCCCTCCTGCAGCAGGCGGCCGAACGCTCTTGCGAGCGCGTAGTTCAGGGTCGTCATGTTCGCGCCGAATGAGATGCATTGCGCCCCGGGAGCACCGAGGAACTCCGCCGCCAGATCCCTCGCCTCATCCAGCAGACGATCGGATTCCTCACCGGTCGGGAAACGGCCGTGGGTGTTCGCATTACACGTCGTTTAATAGCGTGCGATTGCATCGATCACCGACCGGGGGACCTGCGTGCCGGCCGGGCCGTCCAGATACGCGAGAGGATACCCGTTGTGCGACCGGAGCAGCGAGGGGAATTCTCCCCGGCCGTCGGGGATCTTTCTCAGTTCCGATCTGTTCTCTATGGCAGCCGGAATGTTCATCGCTGGCGGATTGTTTTCCATTGCATTGAATGTACGTCACCGGAACAGGAAAGACAACTGAACAGGGGAAGATGCACGCCCGGGGAGGACGCGCTCAGGCCTGGACCGGTTCGCGCTCCTCCCAGGTCCTGAGTCCATACCTGCTCAGGTACGTCGGGATGTGCCGGTAAAGCCTGTTCTCCGATTCGATATCGCCGATCATCCGCCGTTTTTCGAACGAGGATGATCCCGAGAGAATGGTCAGGGACCCTCCGTCCCCCCCGGCCCCGTTCACCTTCCAGCCGATCGCCCCGTGCGCCTTCGCGATCGAGATCACCCGATGGGCGTCGGGAGAGATCAGGCCGCCATGGAGCCTTCCCTGCGCCTCGGTATTGTCGATCATTGCACGCCCGAGCGCGGCAAAATCCCCCGTGTAGAGGGCATCGCGCGATCGCCCGGCGGTGAGACGGAGGTCGTTGATCTTCTTGCACTCGGAACCCTCGGTCTCCAGCTCCCGAATCACCTTCTTGTGGACCTCCGAAGAACTGTGGGATCTCCCGAAATAGATCAGCACCAGCCGCCGCTCCAGCTCCCACCAGATCGCATTGGGGATCACGATCTGCGACACGGTCGCGTGCGGGAACTCATGCATCTCGATGTAATTGATCCCCCCGTACGCCGAGCAGAGCTGGTCCTGAATTCCGCACTGCAGTCCCAGCATGTTCATCTCCACGAAGTGCGCGGCATACGCAACCTCATGAGGCGTCATCCTCCCCGGAGTCAGCCTGTCCAGCGCGCCGATCAGAGCGACGGACACCGCCGCAGAGGTCCCGGTCGACGCCCCGCCGGGAGCTTCGGAAAATATGGTCACCTGGAGTTTCATATCCTTCGGCACGCCCATATGCTGGATCGCCGCCTCCAGGAGGGGATGCCTGTCAAACAGCATCTTTTCCGGCTCCACCGCAAACTGCTCCCCGTAGTTCTCTGCCCGCACAATGACCCTGTTCGGCTCCCCGTCGAAGGGGAAGATCTCGATTTGCACTTCCGCGTACGGGTAGACACCGATGTTGAATATCTTGCCGTGCCGGGCGAACCAGGTGTCCGTCCACCCGCCGTTGTCCGCGATCCTGATAGGGGCAATGCTGTTGACGATGCGCAGAGGGCGGGCCGAAAGGGAGAGTAGTGTCATGATGTCATTCTATGCGAATGTGGCCATACCAATGTGGCCATACCAGTGTGGCCTGTCCAATGTAGAAATCCTCACGGGGAACTTCAAGCAAGCAGGCCGTTTGAGGGCCTTGATTCTCTCGACACTGCAGGGTATGTT
>DASVIU010000587.1:0-2886 GCA_036386275.1 Bacteroidota bacterium
CTTCCCGGTGCTCCTGATGCTTCTCAACGGCTATGCGCTGAATTCGGACGTACAGCACATCAGGATGGCCGTGTGCGACCAGGAGAAATCGCAGGAGAGCAGGGAATTCACAGACGCATTCGTCACCTCCGGCTATTTTGACTACGTCGCGATGCTGGGATCGACGGCGGAAGCCAGCTCACGACTGAACGACGGGGACGTCAGGCTGGCGCTCATCATCCCCCCGGATTTCTCGCACAAGCTCCTTTCGGGCGAATCCTCGGAGGTCCAGGTCCTCGTCGACGGGATGGACGCAAACTACGCAACCACGATCATTGGCTTCGTCCAGGCGGTCTCGCTCGAGTACTCCCGGAACGTCATACTGAAGAACATGGCGAAGTTCGGGAAGGGAAACTATATCCCCATCGATTTCGAAGCCCGCATTTGGTACAACCCCGAGCTCAAGAGCGCGAAATTCCTCGTCCCGGGAATGATAGGGTTCGTCCTCGCGATCACCGCGGTGATCGCGACATCCCTCTCCATCGTGAAAGAAAAAGAGCGGAATACGATGGAACAGATCGTCGTCTCGCCGATCAGCCCGGTGGAACTGGTCGTGGGAAAGATGATACCGTACGCGCTGATCTCCCTTGTGGCCGCCGCGCTTGTCCTCACGGCCGGTTATTTCCTCTTCGACGTTGCCATCAAGGGGAACCTGATCCTGCTCTTCTTCACGACGCTGCTCTTCATCGTCGCAGCCCTCTCGATCGGATTGTACGTCTCCGCGGTCGCCGCGACACAAATGGTTGCGTTCCAGCTTGCCGCGCTGATGGCGACACTCCCAACGATGATGTTCTCGGGATTCATGTTCCCCATCCGCAGCATGCCGTGGTGGCTGCAGGTGTTCTCCAACATCACCCCTGCAAAGTACTATCTCGTCATACTCCGGGGGATCATACTGAAGGGGGTCGGGCTCGCCGCCTTCTGGCCGCAGGTCCTGTACCTCATGATTTTCACGCTCGTCATGCTCTTCCTGAGCGTGCGGCAGTTCAAGAAATCCATCGCGTGACGCCATGACCCTCCAGAGGACCGTCGCCCTGCTCAGGAAGGAGTTCACACAGCTCTCCAGGGACAAGAAGCTCCTTCCCATCATACTCCTTGCCCCCGTGCTGCAACTCGGACTTATGGGATACGCGATATCGGTGGATATCAAGGACATCGCCATCGCTGTGTGCGACCAGGACAAGTCGGCGGAGAGCCGCGCACTCGTGGAGAAATTCGTCACCTCGGGCTATTTTACGATCGAGTATGCGACCGACGATTACCAGGCAGTCCAGTCGTACCTCGACGAGAACAAGGTGACGATGGTTCTCGTCATCCCGCACAGGTTCGGCGACAGGATCGTGAGCAGGCAACCGGCAAAAGTCCAGGTGCTGGTCGACGGGAGCGAAGGGAACACCACCGCGATCGCCATCGGCTATTTCAGCCAGATACTCGGACAATATTCCGCAAGGATCATGGCGGAGGTCGTCGGACCGCAGCATCTGATGGGGGGGATCAACACGGAGGTGCGGGCATGGTACAACCCGGAACTCAAAGCCCGCAATTACATGGTGCCGGGGTTGCTTGTGATGATACTCCTCGCCGGGACGATGAACCTCACGTCGATGGCGATCGTGCGGGAGAAGGAGATCGGAACGCTCGAGCAGATCATGGTCACGCCTATCACTTCGGCGGAGCTGATGATCGGCAAAATCGTGCCCTTTACCGCACTCGCATCGGCGAACGCGACGGTGGTTGTCCTTGTGATGGTCTTCGGGTTCGGCATCCCGGTGCGGGGGAGCGTACCGCTCCTTATCGGCCTCTCCGGCTGTTTCCTCCTGACATCGCTGGGGCTGGGACTGTTCCTGTCAACGATTTCCCGAACCCAGCAGCAGGCAATGATGGTGGGCCAGTTCTTCATCATACAGCCGATGATGTATCTCTCGGGGTTCATATTCCCGATCGAGAATATGCCGAAAATACTGCAGGGAGTTTCCTGGGCGATACCGATGAGGCACTTCCTGTTCATCGTCCGCTCGTTGATCCTCAAAGGGGTGGGGATCGAAAGCCTCTGGCTGCAGGCCTGCATACTGCTGCTGATGGGCGTCGGGGTACTTTCAGGGAGCATTCTGAGGTTCAGAAAGAAGCTCGATTGAAGCGGGATCAACGCCCGACACGGAACGCGCACGATTTCCCGTCCCGGGTGGCAGGGAGCATCACGTCGATCAGGACGCCTCCCGGGGGGAAGGTATCCGTCCGGCCCGGTTGAACGGTGTGCACGGATCGGCCTCCGATCGTGGTGGTACAATCAAACGTCATGGAACCCGGAGGGAGTTGCACCAGGAGCCGCTGGGGCGTCCGCCCCGAGTAGGTTCCACTGAAGCTGTCGCGCGTCATCCGGTAGCCCAGCGTGCGGTCCCGCCACCGGAGAGTCTGCCCAAACCCGCGGTCCCAGAATTCTCCCGTCACAACCGGCGCGAGCACCACCGACCCGTCCAACCGCAGATCCACCCCAAGCAGAAACCGCTGCATGATCCGGATATAGTTGGCAGGATATTCGCAGTAGGTGTTCGGACCGGTTGCCACGGCCCCCCCCTTCCCGTCAGGCTCGAATCGCTCGTGCCAGTAGTAGCCACTGTCACGTCCCACCTGGCTGATTTTCCGGAGCCCCGCCAGGAGCCCCACGGCATCCCCCATGCGGGCACGGGCCCAGGCTTCCAGATACCAGACGCGTCCCATGGCAGCGAGATCATGCCTGTCGTAGTTGAATTCCCACGCTTCATACTTCTCCGGATGCGTCGCAATCCCCGCGGGAATACCGCCGTAATGAAACAGGTCTTCGCTCCGAAGCTGCGGCCAGAGAACAGC
>DASVIU010000588.1:0-4996 GCA_036386275.1 Bacteroidota bacterium
CGGTTCCTGACGTCAATGCGGAGCCCTCTTCCCTCCGCATATCGTCTGGCATCCTTCACTTCCCGGATCATCGCGGCGGGCAGGCGGCTCTTCTGGATTGCCTCCACGGCTCTGTCACCGAAAACAAATCCGAGTGTAAAGTGCTTGTCGCCGGGTATCAGGAAAAACAGGTTTCGCTTCTTCAGAAGCAGCTTGAGAACCCATCCTGACTTGGCGCCGTAGTATTTCCACTCCTCTCTGGTGGTGCCGTGTTCCTCTGTAATGGCGTTCTTTATCTCCGTCCAGCTTTTGAATGAAGCACCAAGTGCGCCGGAGAGGATCTGATCGTCCGGTTCTAAGGATTTGTCTGTCAAGGTACTGCTCATGACTAGTACCCGCTCAGGTGAATTTCAGGAGTCTCCCCCAGCGTCACGCTGTATATCGAATACAGAGGGATCGCCTGCGTTAGTCCCTTGGGTGTGTCGAGCAAGATGTAATCGACGCCGACCTCCTTCAGGAACGAAGGACTGAAAGAGCGTCCGGGAGGCCCGGCTATCGTGACCTGCTTGTTCAAGTACGGTTTGAGGAGATCACCGAATGTGCCGTGCGGACTCTGAGCGTTGACCGTCGGGCCGATGTTCATGATGAGTCCCGCCAGGATCACGCATGCCAAAACTATGAACAATACTCTTGAAGCTGCGAAAATCCGCATGATGTTTTCTCCTCTCGATGTGGAACAGCGTTCGTGTGTGTGCTGCCTGTTGAATAAGTCCTGCGAGTTCTGGAGGGGATGTCCCGGGTGGACCTCATCCTCCCGCACTTTTGAGGACCTCCCCGGTGGTGTGTATGGCGGCGTATTCGCCGTCGAGGTTCGCCAGCGACATCGCATGGACCTCATCGGCGGTCCGGAACCGACCCTGGAAATCATTCCGCCCGAACGTGAACGTCGCGTCCGATACGACCGTCGTCCGGAACCCCAGGTCACCGGCCATCCTCGCGGTCGCTTCGACAGAGTTGTTGGTAATGACCCCGGCGATCACCACGTCCTCGATGCCATTGTCATGAAGCAATCCCTCAAGTGCCGTGCCGATGAAGGCGCTTGCACTCTGTTTTGTGAGGACAGGTTCTCCGGCCGCCGGGAGAGCGACGTCCTTGAATTCCACGCCGGGCTGACCGTCCCGGTACGTCGATGCGGGGAACCGGGAAACGTGTCGAACATGAACGATGGGCCTTGATGTCCGGCGCCAGTGTGCGAGCAAACGGCCGACATTCTCTTCCGCCTGCAGATTGTTCCGCTCTCCCCAGGAGGGATGGTCTATGGCTCTCTGCAAATCGATGAGGACCAGGGCGGTATTTTGAGGGAGCAATATCATGACACGGGATTGCAGCTAGTGCACGGTGATGTGCACAGTATCCGAAAGAATATCTCCGTGGGATCCGTGCACGATCATCACGGCATTGAACGTACCCTGGCGGAGATAGTGTTCCCGCCCGGCGTATTTCATCCTGGCAATTGTCACAGTGTCGGGGGCAGGAGTACATAACGACTCCTCAGGGTCGTATCTCCCTCGAGAGATACTTCCGTATTTACGCGAATTCTCCATTCTTCACCTGGCATTCGAGCTATTTCGTTACCGGCCCGATTTCCGCGGCCGCGCCAGCGCAGGAATGGGTTCGCCGCGCCCGGAGCAAGCAATGAGGATTCCGAGCCGTTTCTCCCGCGTCTCCTCCCGTTTGGCGCTTATAACCCAGTACGCGCTTGTGCGCCTGTACCAGGGCGCCTGGCCCTGAAAAAACTCCCATGCCCTCTTTTCCGCGCGGAACTTCCTTACATGCGCTGGGGCGAGTTCCGACGGCCTCTGCTCGGAAGAATAGACCCCGGTCCGTTTCTGGTCCCGGGCCTGAAAAGCCACAAGACCCGGCTTGGCCATGCGTCCTTCCTTGATCAGGCGTTGGGCATGAGCCACGTTCACGAGGCTCCAGATGCTCCCCGGCCGGCGGGGTGAAAAGCGGGTCGTGAAACTGTCTTTGTCAAAGCTCCGACGGACTCCGTCTATCCATCCGAAACAGAGCGCTTCGTCGAGCGCCTGTGCGTATGTTATTCCCCTGTCCCCTGCGTGAGTCCTGTAAAGACGGACGATCAGCTCGGGAGTGCTGGCGCGGTTCCTTGTCAGCCAGGAACGGAACGAGCCAGGACTTCGAAATTCCGCCGGTATCTGTTTGGTCATTGCAGCACTGTTGGAACAGTGGTTGCCATTAACGGATCCGGATCCTGTCTATTTCGAGAACTGCAACGTAGGCTGACTGGTTTATGATGTGCCCGAGTTGGGGGTACGGATCCAGCTCTTTGAGCTGGAGCAAAACGCTTCCCACTTCGATCAAACGTGGATTGAGCGTCGTGTGCAGTGTGCAGGTAACCGCCGGCTCCGGATCCCGGAGGATCGAGAGGCGTGTAGCCCCATCCCCCTCCCAGACACACAAAGCACCCTGCGGGCACCTTGAATCTGATGTCACACTGTCGAATCTGGCGATGAAACCGAGCTGGGGGAGTCGGATGGACTGTCCGGCCCGGAGGTTGATTCGCAGAGGGAAAGTCAACGCGCCCGGGTCGATGACTTCATTGCGCTCATCGCAGCCGGTAAAAATAAGAGCGAGAAGCGCTACGAGCGTATAACGCATGATTTTCCCCCTTTCATGTTCACCCCGGTCGCGGGGTTGCGATGAATTTGTCGGAGGTGATTGCGGCGAGTTTCAGAACCGTGTTCCAGTTGCGACCCGTTCCTTTTGTCCCCAGTTTTGACTCGATGAGAGGAAGCGTTAAACGGGATCGGCCGAACCCGTCAGGATAGATAACGTATCCCTGTCTCCCTTCCGCCCGAATAACCTCGGAACCCTCGATTGTCCCCTGCAGTCCCTTCAGAGCCCTGGCTTCCGGGGCATCTTTGAAAAACATGACAACCATATGGCTGGGATCGCGTTCTGCCTCCCCGGGGAAGGGGTTCCGAGCGATGATTGATTGCCATTCCCGGGCGGTGCGTACGAAGAAACGGGGCTCAACGGCGAGACGTTTCTTTACCTCCATCTCCAGCAGTTGTTCAAGTTTCCCGGTCGACTGAATCCTCCCCCGAAACACGAGATTGCCGCTCTGGAGCAATGATTGTGGGTCTTCGAAGCCCAAGCGCGTCAGAAGTTTGCGCAGGTCCGCCATGGCGACCATGTTGTGGCCAGCGATGTTTATGCCGCGAAGCAGCGCGATATATTTCGCCATGGCGATCTATCTCCGTTCGGTTGTTACCGTATCTTCTCTTCTCCAAAAGTGACCGATGGTGCACTCCATGTGAGTGTGTCATTCAGCATGCCGCGCTTGTAGTTCAATACTTCTAATCTCTCCGGAACGACTTTAATAAGTACCAGGTACTTCCAATCCGGGAAAGCCTGGTCCCAGTAGCTCCTTTTCCGCTTCAGTCTTTCGTTCATGTCATCTACCAGAATGGCCTTTCCCGTGATGGCGACGTAGCCGGACGCCTGACTGTGGTCCGCATAGTAGAGACAGACCCGTGGGTTGTTTTGAATTTCCCGGGCCTTTCGGCTTCTGCTGTTGGTGGCGATCCAGACCGTCATGTCTTTCTCCGGCGGGAAAGGATTCATCGTTCTCACATGCGGCTGTCCGGACGAATCGACTGTGACGAGCGCACAATATGTCTGCATACCGATAATTTCGCGCGCGGCGGCGATCACTGAATCGCGCTCGACTCCCTTTGCACTCTTTACTTGCCCCGTGCATTCCGGGGGAGATCCCGGAAGGGAAAGAAACAGGGATGCGAGCAAACACGCCTTCACCATCGAGAATGATATTTCAATATTCCGTTTCATTGCAAACAGACCTCCTTGTAAGTCGATTTCCTCACAAGCAATGTTCCCGGCCGAATCGACCCCATCGTGAGCACCGCAGAAAGCAAGGCGACACCGCGCGATCCGGCGGGTCCGACCGGGGCGCAGCCATTCGTCCAGTCATCGCGCTATTTAATGGTCGATTGCCTTCATCCCCGCAGGCGCATATCGATCGCCCGCGATTTCACTCTGCGGAACGGCAGCCTCCAGCTCCGTCACCTCCTGCGGGGTCAACCTGATCTCCGCTGCGGCTGCATTCTCCTCCAGATACTTTCTCCGCTTCGTTCCCGGAATCGGGACCAGGTCCCCGCCTTTCGCCAGCACCCACGCCAGCGCCAGCTGGCCGGGCTTTACCCCCCGGCGCTTTGCAATCGCTCGTACCCGATCCACAAACACCTGGTTCCTGTCAAAGTTTTCACCCGTGAAGCGGGGATACCTCACCGCCCGGAAATCCTTATCGCCTATATCGCCCTTCTTCGTGATAGCACCTGTGAGGAAGCCTCTCCCCAGCGGGCTGTACGGTACAAAGCCGATCCCCAGCTCCCGCACCGTCGGAAGGATCTCTTTCTCCACGTGGCGCTCCCAGAGCGAATATTCTGTTTGCAGCGCCGTGATCGGATGCACCTTGTGTGCGCGCCTGATCGTCGCGGGCGAGGCTTCCGACAGCCCCAGGTATTTCACCTTGCCCGCCTTTACAAGCTCCGCCATCGCCCCCACCGTCTCTTCAACCGGGGTCTTCGGGTCCACTCTGTGCTGGTAATACAGGTCAATATAGTCTACCCCCAGACGCTTCAGCGAAGCATCGCACGCCGACCGTACATACTCCGGCCTGCCGCTCAACTCCCAGTACGTGGGGTCGTCTTTCTTCCGTACATTGGCAAACTTCGTCGCGATGAAGACCTCGTGCCGACGCCCGCGGATCGTCTTCCCGATCAGCTCTTCATTATCGCCGATGCCGTACGCGTCCGCCGTATCCAGAAGCGTGATTCCCAGATCCAGTGCCCGCAATATCGTTGCGGCCGACTCTTCATCGTTCCGCTCGCCGTAGAACTCACTCATCCCCATGCAACCGAGTCCCATGCGGGAGACGATCGCGCCCTGAGAACCAAGCTTAACCTTGTCCATG
>DASVIU010000589.1:0-7046 GCA_036386275.1 Bacteroidota bacterium
GAATAGTCTTCAGAAGTTCTTCGTTGAAGAAACCCGTCTCGGCATCCCTGTCATCTTTCACGAGGAATGCCTCCATGGCCTGGCTGCCAACGATGCAACGAGCTACCCTCAACCGGTGGGGCTTGCATCCACATTCAATCCGGAGCTTGTGGAAGAAATTTACTCTGCAATCGCTGAGGATACGCGCAGCCGGGGGGCGCATCAGGCCCTGACCCCCGTTGTCGATGTCGCCCGGGATCCCCGCTGGGGACGGGTGGAAGAGACCTTTGGCGAGGACCCATTTCTTGTCGCCCGGATGGGGATCGCCGCCGTGAAAGGCTTCCAGGGGGACGGAAGCTTCGGGGACAAGAAACGGATCATCGCGACGCTCAAACATTTTGCCGCTCACGGGCAGCCCGAATCGGGAACGAACTGTGCCCCTGTCAACGTCTCCGAGCGCCTCCTCCGCGACACATTCCTGTACCCCTTTAAAGAAGTCATCACGGAAGCCGGTCCGCTCAGCGTCATGGCGTCGTACAATGAAATTGACGGCGTGCCATCGCACGCAAACACGTGGCTGTTGCAGGACGTCCTCAGGGATGAATGGGGCTTCGAGGGATTCCTCGTTTCCGACTACTATGCCGTGACGGAGCTGCACAGGAGGGAAGAGGCGATCAGTCATTCGGTGGCCGGAAACAAGAGCGAGGCTGCGGCTCTCGCGGTTGCCGCCGGAGTGAACATGGAATTGCCCGACCCCGATTGCTATCCCGAATTGGTCCGCCTCGTCCGCGAAGGGGTCGTCAGCGAATCCTCAATCGACAGGCTGGTCGGCCCGCTCCTGAGATGCAAATTCCAGATTGGGTTGTTTGAAGATCCTTATGTCGATCCCGGCCTGATTCAGAGCGATCAGAAGCTTGCCCTGGAGCGGGATCTTGCGTTGCGCGCCGCGCGCGAGACGATCACGCTTCTAAAGAACGACAACGATCTGCTCCCTCTTTGCCTCAAGCAGAACAGTACCATTGCGGTCATCGGACCGAACGCAGACCGGGTGTTGCTGGGCGGATACAGCGGGACACCAAAGTACTCTGTCTCCGTATTGCAGGGAATACGGGAACGTGCCGGGAACGCCGTCAATGTCGTCTACAGTGAAGGCTGCAAGATCACCGTCGGTGGTTCGTGGAATGATGATGTCGTGACGCTTCCTGACCCGGAAGAGGACCGGAAAGCGATTGCTGATGCTGTTGCCACCGCGCGTACGGCGGATGTTATCGTCCTCGCACTCGGGGGGAATGAGCAAACTTCTCGCGAAGGATGGAGCAAGGTTCACCTGGGCGACCGCGCAAGTCTGGAGCTCCTGGGCAGGCAGAACGAGCTGGCGAAGGCGATGGTGGAGACCGGGAAACCAGTCGTCGTGTTGCTCTTCAACGGCAGGCCGAACTCGATTACCTACGTTCAGGAGCATGTGCCGGCCCTCCTCGAATGCTGGTACCTCGGCCAGGAAACGGGACGGGCGGTCGCCGAAGTTCTCTTCGGTGACGTTACCCCGGGTGGAAAGCTGCCGATATCGATTCCGAGATCTGTAGGGCATATCCCGTGCTATTACAACTACAAGCCATCAGCGCGCCGGGGTTACCTCTTTGATGATGTCTCATCTCTCTATCCCTTCGGTTACGGCCTGAGCTATACGACGTTTGCGTTCAGCAATATGAGACTCGAGAAATCCGTTATTCGATCCGATGAATCGACGACCGTCCTTGTTGATGTCACAAATACCGGGAAGCGGCCCGGTGATGAAGTTGTGCAAATGTATATCCGCGATCTCGTGAGTTCTGTGACACGTCCTGTGAAGGAACTCAGAGGCTTCAAGAAGGTTCATCTGCTCTCCGGCGAATCGACGACGGTGGCTCTCACGATCGCGCCCGACCAGTTGTCGTTTACGAACATACAAAAAGAGTGGGTCGTTGAGCCGGGGGCGTTCGAGATCATGGTAGGGAATTCTTCCCGGGATCAGGACCTGACGAGGGTCGTTTTGAATGTGATCTGAAAGTGTCGGATTCATTCTGAAATCATCGGAGTGGCCTGTGTCGACAGTTGCGGAAAAACTCTCCATAAAGGAAAAAGTCGGGTACGCTCTCGGCGATACCGCTGCGAACTTCATCTTCCAGACGATGGTGATGTTCCAGCTGGCGTTCTACACCGACACGTTCGGCATTACGGCGGCGGCGGCGGGGACGCTTCTCGTTGTTGTCCGGGTCTGGGACGCGATTTTCGACCCGATCATGGGTGTCGTTGCGGACCGGACGAAAACCCGGTGGGGAAAATTCCGCCCCTGGATCCTCGGGACTGCCGTCCCCTTCGGCCTCATGGGTTTCCTTGCATTCGTTACTCCCGATTTCACATCGGGCGGCAAGCTCGTCTACGCCTACTGCACGTACATCGTGCTGATGATGGTCTATTCCGCCAACAATCTCCCCTACTCGGCGCTGAGCGGCGTGATGACGGGGGATCTCGGGGAACGGACGAGCCTCTCATCGTACAGGTTCGTTTTCGCGATGATCGCACAGCTCATCATCCAGGGGCTGGCGCTCCCGATGGTCAGCTACTTCGGTCAGGGAAACAGCGCCACGGGGTACCAGTACACGATGGCGATATTCTCGACACTCGCCGTCGTCCTCTTTTTCATCACGTTTGCGACGACACGGGAACGGATCCAGCCGGACCCCGCCCAGCGGGCGTCGGTCAGGCAGCATTACAGCGACCTGATGAAAAACGGGCCGTGGCTCGCGATGTTCGCCCTGACGCTCATCCTCTTCATCACGCTCGCGATGCGCGGGAGCGTCGTCTTCTACTACTTCAGATATTACCTGCATGTCGATAATTACGAGAAGCTCTTCGGCCTGTTCAACGTGCTCGGGACCGCCTCGACGATCATCGGCATATTCTTCTCCAAGGGGCTTGCGATGAGGTTCGGCAAGCGGAATGTCTTCATCTGGGGTCTGGCCGGTACCACGATCTTCTGCGCCCTGTTCGTCTTTCTCCCCCCGGATGCGATCCCGTTTATGTTTGCCGCCGAGATGCTCCGTCAATTCGTCTACGGATTCACGATCCCGCTCCTCTGGGCGATGATGGCGGATGTGGCGGATTATTCGGAATGGAAGAACAGGCGCCGGGCAACGGGGATCATTTTCTCGGCGATCGTGTTTGCGCTCAAGGCGGGGCTCGGGTTCGGCGGCGCGATCACCGGGTACGTCCTTTCAGCCTACGGGTATGTGCCGAATGCGGTGCAGAGCGCATCGGCGCTGAACGGGATCGTGATGACGATGAGCATTTACCCTGCAGTGACGTTTGCGCTCTGCATTGTCTGCCTGTTCTTCTACAGGATAGACAAACAGGCCGAGATTCAGATCACGAGCGAGCTGACGGAGAGGCGGAAAGGGTTCGCCGCCGTTCCTGCGTAAGGAGAACTGTCCACACGGTGATGTACTGCACCACATTCTGAGGGAGGTCACAATGGTCTCTGGATACTCTGGGAGAAGCGTGTGGGGGATGTGTGCGCTGCTGTCGGTCGTCATGCTGCAGTCGGCGTTCGCGCAGGGGGTCGGCACGATCAAGGGGACGGTCTACGACAGGACGACGAAGGACAAACTGCCGGGGGCCAATATCGTCGTGAAGGGGACGAGCGTGGGGACGACGACAAACCTTGACGGCGCGTTCACTGTCAGAAACGCACCGGCGGGGGACCAGACGATCGTGGTCAGCTACATCGGGTACGTCAGCACGAGCACTGTGCTGAAAATCGGCGACGGAGAGACCGTCACGCGGGATTTCAACCTCTCCCCCACGATGATAGAAGGCTCGGAGATCGTCGTCACCGCGCAGTCGCAGGGACAGCTCCAGGCGATCAACCAGCAGATATCGTCAAACAAGATCGTCAGTATTGTGTCCGAGGCAAAAATCCAGGAGCTGCCGGACTTCAATGCGGCGGCGGCAATCGGCCGCTTGCCGGGCGTATCGACACTCCAGAGTTCCGGCGAAGCAAACAAAGTCGTGATCAGGGGGCTGGCCCCTCAATACAATGAAGTGGCAGTGGGCGGTATTACACTTGCGTCGACGGGAAGCACGCAGATCGGTGCGGCGTCTCAGGGGGGGACATCGGGGTCAATCAATACCGACAGAAGCGTCGACCTGACGACGATCACCCCGTACATGCTCAAGACCGTCGAGGTCTACAAGTCCCTGACGCCTGATATGAATGCAAACGCGATCGGCGGATATGTGAACATGGAATTGAGAGAGGCCCCGGAGGGATTCAAAACAGATCTCCTGATGCAGTCGGGCTACACGCAGAAGAGCGGCAGGTACGGGAACTACAGGTTTGTCGCCGCCGCCAGCGACCGGTTTCTTGACGGTGACCTGGGGGTCTACCTGCTGGGGAACACGGAAAAGTACGACCGGGACGCGGACAACATGAGTGCCGGATATGAAACCCAGAGCTCTACCGTCCAACCGGATGGCTACAGACCCGTTCAGGTCACTACCGTGACTCTGGATCGCCATTTTGAAACCCGGGAACGTTTCGGAGGGAATCTGATCATTGACTACAAGCTTCCTTCCGGATCAATAAAGTCGATCAATCTCCTCAGCCGGCTGAATTCCAACTCCAATGATTATCAGACTCTCTATGATTACAAGTTCCATAATATCAACTTCCGGTACAACCAGGGGATCAACAAAACAGATATGGCTGTCAATACCCTTGCTTTCGAAAACGACTTTGGATTTATGTCCGCGGAAGTGAAGGCTGCCAACACGTATTCCCGGAATTTCAGTCCCGACGCTCCTCAGTTCGACTTTTCCCAGACGGGGGGAATTCCCGGCGGGCAGAGCGTGAACACAGTCCCGGAGGCCCTCATTCCCGCCGTGAACTACAGAGGACCGGGGCTGATATATCTCAACAATGTCAGCCTGTTCAGCGCAGATTACAAGGAAAACGACCAGGTGCTCAAAGCTGATCTGAAGGTTCCCCTCAACGTCGAGAGCATCACGTCGGGGTTCCTCAAGATCGGCGGCGAGTATCGCTACAATTATCATTCAAATCAACAGGGGACTCCGTACGCGAGCCTTCGGGGGGGCGGCACCGGGATCGCCGCCCAGCTGGTGGGCCTGGTTGCGCAGCGGTTCAATCTGAGGATTGATTCGACGGTAAACGAATTTGCAGGAACGAGTTTTACATCTCCCGACGGGAGTCTCACCAACTCATTCCTTGACAACCGGTTCGGGAGTCTTATCTGGGCGGGCCAGACGGGGGTGCTGAACGACATCGTGCATTATCTTCCGACTGTGCCGTCGATAAGCGCGATCAACAGCACCGGCACCAACCCTGGGGGGTGGTTTGACTCACCGTACCAGCGCCTGCCGAACAGTTACAAATACATAGAGAAGTACTTTGCCGGCTATGCAATGGCAGAATTGGATTTCCTGCAGAATGTGATGGTCGTCGGCGGTGTCCGCTGGGAAGAAGTCCAGTCATGGTTTGACGCGTTCAACCTCGCCGATGGACGGGATGCCACCAAACAGACCGTTGATACGGTCTTTGCCCATCCCGGGAATCGTTTCCTGCTCCCGATGGTGCAGGCCAAATGGGATGTTCTCGATTGGGTCGACGTGCGATATTCTTACACGCAGACATTGGCCCGTCCGGATTACAGCCAGCTTTCACCTCACTTCAATATGGATTATACTCAGACCAATGTCTGGGCAGGCAACCCGAAGTTGAAACCGGCGGAGGCAATCAATCATGACCTCTTCATTACGTTGCACAGCAGTGAGCTGGGGCTTCTTGCCCTGGGGGGGTTCTACAAGGAGGTCACAAATTTTACGTACTACACTCAATACAAGTTACACACGTCCGCTACCCCGGGGCTTGACTCGGTCGGGAACTATGTCGTGCACACGGGAAGCGGTGTGGTCTCCCCCAAGGACGGCGCAACTCTCAACACGTACGTCAACAGTCCGTACAAAGCCTTTGTGAGGGGCTTCGAGGTGGACTTCCAGACGAGGCTTTGGTATCTGCCCGAACCGTTGAACGGGATCGTCTTCGGGGTCAATTATACACACATCGCTTCGAGCGCGACATATCCCTGGAGGAATGATACGACAGTCGTCGTTCCACCCCGTTCGGTGAAGGTCGTCACGCTTGACCGCACGCGTTCCGGGCGCCTGATCAACCAGCCGAATGATGTTCTGAACGCGTACATTGGCTACGACTACGAGGGATTTTCGGGCCGTCTCTCGTTCCTGTTTCAGGGAAACTCTGTCAGCTATATAGGACCCTTTTCAGAACAGGACGGCTTCACGCAGGATTATGTTCGCGTGGATGCTTCAGTCCGGCAGAAGCTCCCATGGGCCGGCCTTCAGGTGTTCCTCGACGTCAGCAATCTCAATAACAGAATGAACCAGGCACTCCAGGCTTCGATCAGGGGTTTCTCGTCCGAGCAGTTCTACGGTCTCACGGCCAACCTCGGTCTCAGGTTCACCATGTAGCGCAATATCGATGTCGGAATTCAAATCATCAAAACAACAGGAGGTGTAACATGAAACATTGTGCGCGGGCAATTGTCCTGATGGCCTTGCTCTTCCCCGCTCTGGTGTTCGCACAAACTGA
This sequence comes from Bacteroidota bacterium, assembly GCA_036386275.1. Lineage (GTDB taxonomy): Bacteria > Bacteroidota > Ignavibacteria > UBA10030 > UBA6906 > Fen-1273. Next base: position 6,644 of record DASVIU010000589.1, read on the forward strand.
CACTGTGGATGTGCCGGACTTTTTTGCGAACGGTGAGGGGACACTCAACGCCGCCGTTTCGGCGGCAATTACTGCCGGAACCCTGTCCAACAAAGTCTTCCGTTTGCAGCCGTTCGGTCTTTATGTCCTGAACGCGACGATTACCGTCCCCGCGGGAAAGAAGCTGACGATCGTTTCGGCAGACCCGGGAACCACGCAGCAAACTGCTCCACCGATGATCTGCTGGACCCCAAGCACCGGCGTAAGCACGACGTGGAACTTCGACTGCTTCGGTGATATTTACATGAAGAACATCTGGCTGCTCTATGCCACGACACAAACAACGGGACTTGGCACGCAGGTTGGTTCTGCGCTGGAGATCGACCAGGATACGACCGACAACCTCAACATCGGCAGATTTCAG
>DASVIU010000590.1:0-2939 GCA_036386275.1 Bacteroidota bacterium
CGGGGAGGAGTTTTCCTCCTCCGTTCCACTCCCCCTGATCCCGGTTCACCGTCCGGAACTCACCCAATCCGGAACCCCCGTGGTCATCCTGTCCCCCCGCGACGACTGTATATGTCCACCCGTCCGTCGGGCGTCCCAGGAGTGAGAGAGGGAGGGCGAACCGTATCGTCCCTGATGCCGCGTCTCCGAACGGTTTCAAAGCGTCCTCTTTCACGGGGATGTAGGCGGCCAGAACGGTCCCGTGCGCATCTTCGATCTGAATCCCCCCGCCGACATATATGATCTTCTCGTAGCAGTGGCGCTCCTCGAGAATGACAGAGGCGTTCTTCCCGATGATTCTGCCGCCGGATCCCGGGATCCCGTCTTCATCGATGGCGATCGCGGCGAACGTGAGCTGGAAACCGTACTCGGGATGCCATCCCGGGTCGGAGAGGGCGGCGAAAGCGAGCGTGAAGTAAGCATATGAGCTGTCGAGGCTCATCGTGAATCTGCGGAGTGCGAACGACCCCGGGACGAATGCAGGATTGCGGGGGTACGTATACGCCGGGTTTGCCAGATGATGTGCGTCGACGACGGGCGACGCTGCGGGCCTCCTCATGATCAGATCGTGAGGGAGAAGGGGATATCCCGGGCCCCTGAGGGCTTCTAAACCTTCGCGGAGTTGCGGATGTGCGAGCCGGAGCCCATCAGAGAGCCTACCCGGGAAGAGAGTCCCGGTGACACGTGCCGGCCAGTCGGCGCCATTGCGCGTTGCGCGAAGTGTCCCCCCGGCATACATGATCCGAAGGACGGAACGGGGGGGGAGCATGGTTTCAGCTGCGAAGTATGTTTTTCCGGAGATGTGGACGAGTGCGTGCACGCGTATCGTGTCCGCGGTCTCCGCAGAGGAAATCCCTATCGCGTCCGGGCCGGAAGTCCGGGTCACGGCGATTCCTATCGCTTCGCTCCCCGCGTTGATGCGAGTGGAGACACTCCCGAGCGCCGGGGGGAGTTTCGGCTCCAGAGAGAGCGAGCGCGTGAGGCGGTTGAACCGGACGCCGAGATAGTCGTCGTAAAAATTCCGGATGAACTCCGCCAGATTCCATGCCTGGGAGAATGTCCCGGAGAGGCGCGGCTCCTTCTCGCCGGGTCTCGGGATCGCATCGAGCAACTCCGACTGTGTCCCCGCGGCTCCCCGGTCCAGAATCTGGTGGACGCTATTCGCGGTGATCTTCCACGCAGTCTCTTCCCCTCCCTCCGCGCAGAGGAGCGAGATGAGAGGCCCCTGAAGCCACGTCCAGACGGTTCCGTTGTGGTATGCGGCGTCCTTGGGGTAGAAGGGAGGATACTCGTGCCAGGGATGAAATCCCGGGTCATCCTGCGAGAGGGAGGCGACACCGTATTCATAGGTGAGTCGCGACACGACGGTATCGAGCATGCGGGCGCGCCGGGCGTCGTCGAGCAGCCGCGCCGTGAATATCTGGTTCGGTCTGAGAGTCATGTCCGCTGTCCCGTCGGGGCGCAGCCGGTCAGCAATCTCCGTGGTGGTCACGAAGTACCTGCGAAAATTCCCCTTCAGGCGGAGCAGGAATTCGTGCCACCGTCGCGCCGAAGTGACGTCTCCCACGAGCGTCGCGAAGTACTCCCCTGATTCGAGCTGCGCACCCCAGAGGGCCTGTATGTCGTTCGCCCGGTTTCCGCGCGGGCTCCACGGTCCGTCGGGCCCCACCGCATCCATCCAGGTCTCCGCGTCTCCGTGCGTGAGGAATCCGAGCGAGTCGGTGTGGTAGCGGATCGTTCCCTCGATCGAGCGGAGTATCACAGGGTAGATGTTGAACGCAAAGCGTTTGTCGCCCGACCGCTCGGCATATTCTCTGGCAATCATGACGAACCGGGGTGTTCCGTCGGCGGTGTTGTAGGCCGTGTCCGTCGCTGTTACCCTGTTGGGGATCCTGCCGTAGTCGGTGGAGAGCGAATCGCGCTGCTGAAACAATGCAAAGAGCTCGAGTATGCGCCGCGCTTCCGCAAAGTGTCCGGTGACGAGTGCCTCCCCCGGGAGCGCAATGAATGTGTCGCGCCCCCAGTAATCGGCGAACCAGGGGAGCCCGGCATATATCCCCCCCCCGCTCACTGTGAGCGCATCGAGCGAGAGCTTCGCCCAGGCCAGTCCCCTGTCGAAACGGTTGTCCGATGTCCGAGTGGCGGTAGACGAAAGGAGACTCTCCATCCGGGACCGGCGGTTCTGTGCAAGGGTGATCCTGGCCCCGGCGGCATACCGGGCGAGTCTGAGCGATTCTTCGCGAGTGTCCCCCGTCGCGACGGCAATCGTTTGTGTCTTCCTCCGGGTACCGACGAGCGAGCCCGGAGAAAACGCGGCGGCGCGGGCTGCCGTCAGGACCGAGGGGGCGCACCCGGGGGCGCAGAGCGAAAGCCACACGGGGTAGTTCTCCGCGGCCGTCCGGCGCATGTGGTTCCGCCTCGCGATCGTTACCGATGATTCGCCGGCGATGGTCTCGAAGTCGGCTCCGGTCCGGCCTCCCGCGAGGAAGGGAAGAACCTTCACTTCCACGGGCTGGGGAGAGACGATCGTGATCACGAGCGCCGCAATGCTATCGGCGGGTCTCAATTCTTCGACGATGCCTCCCGGATATTCCCTCCTGAGGAAGTCCGGGAAAACGGTGGCCACCGACTTCCCCCGGTCCAGCGGTGCACCGTCGATTTCCAGTGTGTAGTCCCCCAGGTAGTTGTGCCCTTCAACAGTGAATCCCTCCCAACCCGGTGTGTTGGCTCCGTTGCTCTCACCGTAGAAGAACGCGCCGGCCTTGTTCGTGTAGCAGAAGGGACGTGAGCTCCCGCGCGATCTGATCCCCAGGCTGTCCAGCGTGGAAGCCGGCGCTGAAGCGACCGCAGAGGGATGCGAAGGAAGAGCGACCATGCTTGACAATGCCGCCGCAATCAAG
>DASVIU010000591.1:0-2149 GCA_036386275.1 Bacteroidota bacterium
CGATCCAGGGCAAATTCAGCATCTGTCCGCAACGCTTCGAAAAACGCCTGCTTCACCGCCAGTTCCAGGTCGAGCCCCGCGAGATCCCGTTCGTGTCCGAGCCGCTCGAGATCAACGTCGATCTGATCGGATTTCAGTCCCCGCAGACCGGAATCGTATATCGACTGCCGCAGAGTGACAAGCCCTCTCACCTCCCCACCGTTCGAGATCCCGGGATCGTAGCCGTACACCGGCGGAACGGGGAAATAGATCCCATCCATCACCGCCCCGATCTGCGGGAGGCCCGTGCTCTCGAGTTCTGATTTCGAGAGCCCCGCGGCATGAACGGCGTTTTCCGCCATCCTGATCTGGGGGCTGTTCCTCCGGGCCAGGACGAGGCAACTGTCAAGACTGAGTGACGTCTGCCCCGCACCGGGGTGCGGCGCACAGAGAGCCAGACAAACGCACAACCATTTCATACTGTTCATCGCGGACTAATCTTCTTCTTCCCCTTCTTCTTCTTTCTCAGTTTGTTCCTTCTTCACCTTCAGGGGATTCTTTTCGAGGACTTTGCCGGACGGATCCACGACAATCGAACCCTTCTTCGATCCCAGTGCAACATGCACTTCATAGGAGATCTCCGTCCCCTTCGTGGTTCTTTCGGCCTTCACGATTTTCGCCCGGGCGAATTCCTTGCCGATGGCCGTTTTGACGGCTTCGGGGAGCGTATCGGTTGCGACGACTTCCTCGATCTCGGCCACAGTCCCGTCTGCATTGTAGAGAATGTCGCGAGCCTGGGACCCATCCATGCTCTCGATTTCGAAGTACGTCTTCCCGTTTTCCACTTCGGTCGATGTCCCCCTGATCTTCGCGTGCGGATAGCCCTTTTCAAATGCGGCGAGGACCACAGAGGGAACATCCTTTTTGCTGATCTTCTTTTCCTGCGCGGTGAGCGGGGGAGCCGCGACTGCCGCCGCAAGGACGAGGAGTGCCGCAATCACGCCGAATCTTTGATTTCGCATGCCGTTCCTCCTTCGTGAAATGGTCCCCGGGACAGGACCCGGGGACGACACAATCTACGAAAGGAACATGAAAAGGAGATGAAGGCCGCCGTCACAACGCGATCCACGGGGAAAAGCGGACCCGGACGGTGGTCCCCCGGCCGGGCTCGCTTTCCACGGCAATTGATCCCTTATGGAGCTTCACAAGTCGGTCCACGATCGCGAGGCCGAGACCGCTCCCACTTCCTTCTCCCCGAACGTCCCCGGCACGAAAGAACCGCCCGAAGATATGGGGCAGATCACCGGGAGGAATTCCGCAACCGGTATCCCGCACCGTCACAAGTACCTGCAATTCCGATTCGGGCTCCTTCTCCAGCGAAACGCTCACCGTACCCCGGCGCTTCGTGAACTTCAGGCTGTTCTCAAGCAGGCAGAGGAGTATCCGTTTGATCCCATCCCTGTCCCCCACCATTTCCACCGCTTCCGCGATATGCACCCTGAGAGAGACCCCCGCGGCCCGGAACAGGGGATGAAAGCTCTGCACGCATTCTACGATCACTTCATCGATGCGCATGCGCTCAAACCTGAGCGAATCCGGAGTCGCGTCCAGCCTGGAAAGGAGCAGGAGGTCCCCGGCCATTTTCGACAGCCGGTCCACTTCAGCGACGATCTCCCCGATCTCGCGCCCCCTCGTGCTCCCCCCAGCCTTCTTCTGCAGAAACTCGAGATCGCTTCTGATGATCGTCAGCGGAGTACGCATCTCGTGTGAGGCATCGGCAATGAACCGCCGCTGGGCTTCGAATGCCTTCTCAATGCGATCCATCATGCTGTTGAGAGTCTCGCCGAGGAGCCGCACCTCATCACGTGTATCCGGGAGTGTCAGGCGGGAACTCAGGTTGTCCGGGGAAATCCCCCGCGCTGTGGCAATCATTGAAGAGACGGGCAGAAAAGCCGCCCGCGTGATGAGGTATGCTGCGATCGAAGCAACGACAAGCATCGCCGGGACCGTAAGCCAGAACAGGACCCGGAGCCTCTCCAGATCATCTTCAACCGGCGCCATCAGGGCCGCGACGGTGAGTGTGAAGGCCGCGGTGTCGTTCACCTCCACAGTACCGGTGTAGAGCCTGAACCTCTCCCCGCCGAGCTCCCGTATCGCGAATGTGCCTTCC
>DASVIU010000592.1:0-2331 GCA_036386275.1 Bacteroidota bacterium
TCTCCCCGAGCTGCTCGTGACGGTGGCGCTCGGCAACGGGTTTATCGTTACGGGGATGCTCTGGGGAGGTTTTCTCGCTGTGCTGATCGATAGGCGAGTCCGGACTGCGGCGGTCTACCTTTTCATCCTTGCGTTGCTGACATTCTTCGGTGTCATTCACTCGGCGTCGCCCGACGGGTTGATGTACCTTCCGTGGACTCTCGCGGGACTAGCGCGCCAGATTCCGTACCAGTTCGCCGCGGCGTACGGAGTGCTCGGACTGTTGCTCATCGCACTGTCATTCACCCCGCAGAGCAAACAGCCCCCTCTGCGTACGTAGGAGCCCTTCTGTCGCACGACGGAACGTCGCTACCCTGCATCCAGGACCTGGCGTACCTCCGCAAGTACTGTGCGCGTATCATACGGCTTCTGCACAAACGCCCTGACGCCGGCCCGGAGCACGTCGGCTTTCAATTCTGGTTCGATGTATCCGCTGGCAAGGATTGTTCTCACGCCGGGGTCCAGCTGTTTCATCGCATGGAAGACCTGATCCCCGCTCATCTTCGGCAGGCCGACATCGCTGATCACGAGTGAGATCTCATTCCTGTGGCTCCTGAACGTCTCCAGGGCCGCCTGTCCGTCGGACGCAGAAAGAACCCTGTAACCCGCGCCCTCCAGTAACATCCGCAGGAGCCCGCTCAACGACTCCTCGTCCTCCACGACAAGTATGGTCTCCGTTCCGGCGGGCGCCTCCCCGGCGCCGCTTTCGGCGGGTTCCGGCTGCTCCGCGGCCGCCGGGAGCACCGGGATGTAGACCGTGAATGTCGACCCCCGCCCCGGATGGCTGTCGACGTGTATGAACCCCCGGTGGCTCTCGATGATGCCGAACACGACTGCCATGCCGAGCCCCGTCCCCCTCCCGGGTTCCTTCGTGCTGAAGAAGGGTTCGAAGATCCTGCGCCTCGTCGTTTCATCCATCCCCTCGCCGTTGTCGCTCGCCCGGATCTCGACATACGTGCTTGCGTCCGCCAGGGGAAACCTGTTCCTCACTGTCTCGTGCCCTGTCAGTCGCGTCGCGATGCTCAGCGTCCCCCCGCGGGGCATTGCGTCGCGGGCATTCACGCAAATGTTCAGAAGTACCTGGTGAATCTGTGTCGAATCGGCCGACACGGAAGGGAGCCCCTCGGCCAGGTCTGTGGTGATCGTTATGTTCTTCGGTAGGGTCTCATCAAGAAACTTGAGGAGCTCCCGTATGATGTCGTTGACACGCACCGCTTCCCTGCGCCCTTCGTTCTTCCGGGCAAACGTGAGAAGCTGGCGTACGACTCCTGCAGCCCGCTCCGCGGCTCTCGTGATGGCCTTGATGGAAGAGGAGGAACGTACAGGATCGTTTGCCGTTCGTTCCATGAGGGCGAGGTGACCGAGTATGATCGCAAGAAGGTTATTGAAGTCGTGCGCAATGCCCCCCGCGAGCGTCCCGATACCCTCCATCTTCTGAGCCTGGAATATCTGCGCCTCGAGGGCTTTCCGTTCGGAGATGTTTTCGTACATCCCGTACACGCCGACATGCTTCCCTTCGATCAGAATGGGGTAGCCCGTGATGTGGACGTCAACACTCGTGCCGTCCTTCCTCCGTCGTGTGGTCTCTTTCGACACTGTCGTTCCATGTTGGCTCAAGGAACTCAGCCCGCCCGCCTCCTCCTGGAGGGAGGTGGGCACGATGATGTCGTTGATGTTCTGTCCCCGGATCTCATCGTTGGAGTATCCAAACATCCCCTGGAATGACTTATTGACCATTACGATGCGATCATCGGTGTCCATGAGCGCGATGCCGGCGGGTGAGTCCTCGAAGAGCCTTTGGGAATAGGCTGTCTGGGAGACCAGCGCTTCCTCGGCCCGTTTCCGGTCGATCGCCCGTCCAATCTGCGAAGACACATACTCCAGAACCTGCTGTTCCTGTTCGCCGTACGCCGCCGGGTCGGAGTAATGCTGGACGGCCATGACGCCGATGACATTCTCATCGACGACGAGGGGGACCCCCAGCCATACGGGAGAAGGCTTGCCGATGAGCTCAGCATCCCCACGCTCGACGAGCTTGGCGAATCTCGCCTCAGTGCACAGGAGCGACGTGCCTGTGCGGAGGACATACTCGGTCAGCCCTCTTTTGAGTTTTTGGGGTGGAGAGGGCGGATCGAATTCGTCCTGGAAGTAGGGGAACGAGAGCAGACCTTCTTTACTGTCGTAGAGTGCGATATAGAAATTCTTGGCCTCCATGATCTCCGCGACGATCCCGTGGATGGACCGGCACAATTCCTGGATCCCTCGCGTCGTCCCGGCAGCCTGTGCGATCCT
>DASVIU010000593.1:0-5592 GCA_036386275.1 Bacteroidota bacterium
CCCGGTTCGACATATCGAATAGGAAACGGTAATGGTCCAGCGAAAACTTCCCTCCGGCATGCAGGCTCTCCGCGACCGTGGCCCCGAGGGGGTAGACGACACAGATCCCGAAGACCGCGGCGAGGAGGGAGACTGTCGGGAGGGATCCCGGAGAGCGGAAGTTCATCTTCTGGCCGTGTAAAGAGAGCAATGGCGCCAGTCCACCCGGAGGGTCACGTTCATCCCCGGACCAATGCCTCCGGTCTCCGGCGTGCTCACGACAAGCGCCTTCAGCACCCGGTCTCCGGCAAGAAGGGTGAATGCGGTTGTGAACCCGGTGTACTCCCGGGACCGGACATGGGCCTGCATGACGCCACTCTCCGGCCCTTCAGCAAATGACAACCCTTCCGGCTTGATTGCAAGGACCACCGGGCCCGGAGGGGGGACGGAAAAACCTGCGGGGACCGGAAGAGAGATGCCGTTCCAGCCGATGACGCCCCCCGAATCGTCGAGGTCACAGTCGATAAGTGTCGCTCCCCCCAGAAATTCCGCGACAAACGAGTTCGCGGGACTGTTGTACAACATTCCCGGTTCGCCCGCCTGCTCGACTCCGCCGGCGCGCATGACCGCAATCCGGTCCGCCAGGCTCATCGCTTCCCCCTGGTCGTGCGTCACGTACACGGTCGTAATCCCTGTCGAACGCTGGAGCGTACGGATCTCCTCCCGGGTCTGCAGCCGGAGGGCGATATCCAGATTGCTCAGTGGTTCGTCAAACAGGAGGAGGCGGGGGCGAATGACGAGCGCACGCGCGACTGCCACGCGCTGCTGTTCCCCCCCGCTCAACGCAGGAACGGGAGAGCGGCTCTTCTCAGACAGCCTGACGCTTTCCAGCGCGGCCATAACCTGAGCGCGGATCGCGTCGCCGGAGACCTTTCGGGCCCGCAGGCCGAACGCGACGTTTTCAAACACGGTCATATGCGGGAAGAGGGCGTAGTTCTGAAACACCATCCCTATCCCGCGCTCCTGCGGCTTCTGCGATGTGATATCCGTCTCCCCCAGGAAAACTCTCCCGGTGTCCGGATGTTCGTAGCCGGCGATCATCCGCAGGAGCGTCGACTTGCCACAGCCGCTCGGCCCGAGTATGGCGAAAAACTCTCCCGAGGGGATATCCAGACCGGTGGGACGTACCGCGGTGAACCGTCCGAAACTCTTCGAAATGCCTTCCAGCCTTAGCCCGGCCATGGCTCACTCCCCCGCCCCCGGACCTTCTCGTCCCACGTCTTCATCCAGTCCTTCTCGCGGGCAGCGAGCGTGTCGAAATCGACAGGGAGCGGACGTATCTCCAGCGTCTGCATCCAGCGAGGGAGGTCGGACCGGGGGATGTCACCGCGCGCCGGGATCCTGAAGAACTCGCGTGCCTGGCGTGTCATGCTCGCGCGCGACGTGACGAACTCATAGAATCGTTTCGCCTCATCCGGGTGCTTCGCACCACGGACCATGGCAATGCCGTCCGTGATCAGGGGGGTCCCCGAGGCGGGAAGAACATACGCAAAAGGATAATGGTGCGTCTCCACCTGGAGCATCACGTCGGGAAGGTCCCAAAGCGTCACAAGCCCCTCTTCGCGGGCGATGGCGATGTACAGTTGCGTCGGATCGGCGGCATACGTCTTCGTGTTCGCATCAAGCTTCCTGAGCCAGTCGAAGCCCGTACGGGGGCTCCCTCCCCGCTGCATCTCCCGCAGTATGATCGACGAGAAGATTATCCGCATCGTCCCCGATGCCAGAGGGGAACGTATGACGATCTTTCCGTGCCATGCCGGATCGAGAAGGTCGTCCCAGTCTTTCGGCGCCTGGGCCGGCGTGATCCGGTTGCTGTTATACATTATTACTTCAGGAGTGAGAAACGTTCCGTACCAGAACCTCCCCGGACTCCTGTATGCCGGGATGGACACGCTGTCCCATGAGGGGACAAAACGTTCAAGGAGGCCCTCCCGCTCCGCGCGCGAGAATGCCGTCATCGGACCCCCCCACCAGATATCCGCCTGGGGGTTCTCCTTTTCCGTGCGGACCCTGTCGTAGACGTCCTGTGAGCCCATGTCCAGCCACTCGACCGCCCCTTCCGGGTGGATCTCTTCGTACGCCCTTGCGAAAGAAGAGAGCATCTCCTTCCCGTGGGGGGAATAGACGACGATCGGCGTCTTACCGCTCTTTGTGCAGCCGGCGCAGGCGATCCCGATCGCCAGCCCGATCGCCAGGATGAGGAGAGGTTTCATGGTCCCGGGCGCCGGTGATAGGGATAGGAGAGCATGTTTGCAAAACAACGGAATGCACCGGAGTTCCCTTCCTTCAGCTGCCGGTACCAGACATAGCAGGTATAGATATACGACCCCTTGCCGTACGGTGCCTCGAGATAGCCTGTGTCAAGTTGCGGTTCGTCCGGGTCTGCAGAGGAGAGGAGACGGGCATATTCTCCCGGCACGTTCGACGGGTAATAGACGCCCCGCTCCTGAATCCATCCCTGCCAGTCTGATTCGCCGATACGATTCGGAGCATTCAACAAGGGATGCGAAGGCACAAGGACCCGGATGGGGGCTTCTTCGACGCAAACCCGTTTCCCGGTGACCTGGAACGGGAACGGGGCATACTCCGGTTTCCATTCACGCTCCCGCTGGTACATTACCACGAGGTTTCCCCCTGAGCGGACATAGTCGAGAAGCCTGGAGTTGTGTTCCCGGAGCGTATCGCGCAGAAGGTATGCCCGGATGTCCACCACAATCGTGGTATAGTGTGATAGAGACCCGGAACGGAGTTCCGCGTCGGAAACAAGAGCGTAGTCAACGCCGAGCGTCCCTGCCGCAGACTCGATCGTATTGTCCTGGCTCCGGATAATGCCGACATGGACCCCGGGGTCCACCGCCGCGGCGATAACGTGAACGACAACCGGGACGCTCGCAAGCTCCGTCCGCACATGAATCGTGTATGCACCCGGGGATATTTCGGCCGGCGGGCGCACGCGGAGTGAGCCGGTGGCGACACTGTCTTCGGAGGCGATCACGAAAGGAGCATTGTCGGCCGACCAGCCCTGGGACGCCCGGATCCCGACACGCCCCGCGGTCTTGTGGGGGAGGAAGTTGCGGACCGTGTAGCTGATCACAACGCCTTCCCGAACCCGGGAACGGAGCAGGGCGACGGAACGGGGGTTCACTTCGATCGTGAGAGGAGGTGCGACATCGAACGACGGGACCACAGTGAACCTGACAGGGTGTCCGTCGACCGTCAGGTCGACGCGCGCCGAAAGCTCCTGCCGGAGCTCAATCGACCGGTATTGCGAGACTGTCCGTGGGAGCGTCGGCTGCGCATCTTCACCGACAGTGAGCGTGTAGACGCGGTGATCCGTCCCCCCGGAGATGACGTGAGGGGCGTCCGGTTTCGGGTCGATCACCCAACCCGCAGGGGCGCGGAAACTCCACCGCACGTCTCCCACGTTGCAGCCGGAGGAAGAAACGGTGAGGTCACAATCGACCCTCTGGCGGGGGACAACGACCGAATCTTGAGGGCGTAATGCAACCGTAATGCCGCACAGGGCGGCTGCCAGGTCTCCCGCTTCATCGTCCCAGTGTCCGAGCATCCGGCGGGCAAGATCGGAAAGTCCCGGTCTCATCCTGAGAGAGTCACTTCGGGCATACACCGCGGCGACGAGCGCCAGCATCGAATCCTGCGGCATCCCTGCGTGGAGCCTGTCAAGGTCGCGCCGGATCACGCCGAGCATGGCGACAGAAGGATCGCGGAAAAAGTCGATGCCGGAGAAGAAGCTCGTGCTGTCCTGTTCATACAGGCTGTTGGCGCGGACCAGCCTGTAGAGGCTTTTCCCCCTCGTGAACGCGCGGAGGTTCGCCCGCTCCATCCCCTGCGTCCTGTGCTTGCGGAGAGCATCCACCGCGATATCGAGATATGTCTTCCCCCGCACAGCGTCGAGCGCGTTGATATCGTTCGAGACGTCCACTGCCCCCTCGAAGCGGCCGAATGCCCTGAAGAAGAGCTTCCGCGGCTGCCAGATCGTGATCCCCTCCTCCCGGAGCTGCTCCGGAAACCAGGTGGAGTCCGCGGCCGCCTCGAACGCCGCGATCGCAGTGATGGCGACCGCCTGGTGGTTGCCGTGCCCGTCGATCGTGTTGTGGTTGGTGAAAAGGACATCGGGCTTGTATTTACGGATGACATACACAAGGCGGCGCAATGCCTCCCGCTCCCCCCCCCACTTCTGAAATGTCTCCGAAGCGGTCTTGGAATATCCGAAATCCAGGAAATTCAGGAAGTGGACCTCGGCGCCCAGCACGCGCCCTGCCTCTTCCGTCTCGCGCGAACGGAGGACGCCCAGTTCCTCGTAAAGCTCCGGCCCCTTCTCGTTCTGTCCTCCCTCGCCCCGCGTGAACAGCACCGAGTATGTACGGACGCCGAATTTTAACCGGTAGTACGCCAGCGTCGCCCCGTCTTCGTCGTCCGGATGAGCCGAGATATCCATGAGCACCCCGTCCTGAGACAGGTCAAGAAGAGCCTGGCGCGAATCGGGGGACTGCTCCCCGGCCCGGAGCGCAAGCGGAACGAGAACCGTCAGTAGGAGCGGTATCAATCTCCTGCACATAGTCATCTCACCGGAGTATGTTTGACACGACGCGTTTAAGTTCCTCGTACGAGATCACGCCTTCACGGACCAGACGAGGGACGGGTCCGGAGACATCCACAAGAGTGGAAGCGAGCGAACGGGGGAGAACCCCCCCGTCGATAAAGAGATCCACGCCGGGACCGAGAGCCCGTTCGATCTCCTGCACGCTCCCCGAGACCGCCTCCCCCGAGATGTTCGCGCTGGTGGAGGTTACCGGACAGCCGGCGAGTTCGCTCAGGCGCAGACAGAGCCGGTTCGACGGCACCCGGACGGCGATCTTCCCCGACTCCCGCGTCACAGCCTCCGGGACGTTGGGACCGCACCGGAAGAGGAGCGTCAGCGGGCCGGGCCAGAAGGATGCCATCAACGACCTCCCCGCCTCCGTGACCTCGTCTGTCAGGTCGAGGGCCGCCCGGGGGGTGTGCACAATCACGAGCACGGGCTTCGTCTCCGGCCTCCCCTTGATTGCCTGAACGCGATGCACCGCCTCAGTGTTCCAGGCGTTCACGCCAAGCCCGTAGAGTGTGTCCGTGGGATAGACAACCACTCCCCCTGCCTGTATCACTTCAGCGGCCAGTATCATCGCCCTGTCCGCCGGCTCGTTCATATCGACGCTCAGCCGTAGTGCCATCGGTGTTCTCCGGATTTCCTTCAGGAGACGGGATCACGCTTCCCGGCGTGCAAGCGTCAGGATTTCGTCCCGGACCCGCCCGGCGGATATCAGGTTCATGCAGTCGAACGTCCCGGTCGGGCACCGCCTCCCTCCGTGGATGGAACAGGGACGGCACCAGAGCCCCGCCGTATCCACAACCCGGTCACCGGGACCTGGGGGCGCGAACCCGAACGAGGGGAGCGTAGGACCGAATATCGCCACCACCGGGATGCTCATTGCGACCGCAAGATGCACGGGAGCGCTGTCGTTGCTCACCAGAGCGGCGCACCTGCCGATAAGC
>DASVIU010000594.1:0-3340 GCA_036386275.1 Bacteroidota bacterium
ATGACATTACTCGACAAGTATCTGCACGACATCACGAAGCCGTATAAGTCCGCGGCCCTCAAGACGGAGAGGACGTATTCAGATCTTGTAGTCCGGGGTCCTCATGAAAGGCCGAAAAGCTACGCGTGGAAACCCGGCCAAAAGCCCTTTGCTGCCAAAATGGGGAAGAAACTGGTGAGTTTGATCAAGGCATGGGACGCGTTCCATCAGGAATTCCAGAAGGGAACACCGAAGCCGATTCCCGAGCTGCGGACCAGGCCTAAAATCTGACGGTCCGGCGTGGCCAAACCTTTTCACTTCATTCGCGTTATTGCTTTTCCCCGGCTTTTCGTTGACTTTCTCGATTCGAAATGCCATATTCCGCCCGAGCGAACATGGGTCAAATGCGGGGCCTTCCCGCGCCAGACTTGGAAGCGCACCTGCTGATTTTCTCCATCTGCACTCCATCCTCTCCCGCGGGTTTCTATCCTCAATCTGGCCGGCGGTGGCACATATTTCGAGGTCTGTCAATCGTTGCCACACCCCCATCGTTTTGATGGCTGATTTGATCCTGGTGAGTGTCTTCCTTATTGTGATGTAAACAGCTCTTTGAGAAGGCGACCACGCATCCTCTGATGGGTGTAGCGGACGCCTTCTTTGTTTTCCTCTCTTGAGAGGAATTGTCGTGCCGAATCTCATCGGTCAGACGGTTTCTCATTACAGGATCCTCGAGCAATTGGGCGCCGGCGGAATGGGCGTAGTCTACAGGGCCGAGGATCTCCTCCTCGGAAGGAATGTCGCGCTGAAATTCCTTCCTCCGGATCTTACGCAGGACCCCCACGCGAAAGCGCGATTTGTCAGGGAAGCCCGGGCGGCTTCTGCACTTGATCACCCGAATATCTGCACGATATACGAAGTCGGAGAAACTGCCGATGGACAGACGTTCATCGCCATGGCGTGTTATGGCGGCGAAACGCTCATGCAGAAGGTCAGCCGCGGTCAGCTCGGTTTCGACGATGTAACGAGTATTGCACGCCAGGTTGCAATGGGACTGGCAAAAGCTCACGAGAAGGGGATTGTTCACCGCGACCTGAATCCCAACAATATCATGATCACCGAAGAGGGTGTCGTAAAGGTTCTTGACTTTGGCCTCGCCAAACTCGCGGGTCAGTCCAGAACAACAAAGGTCGGGTCGACCGCCGGAACCGTCCCTTACATGTCGCCCGAACAGATCATGGGGATCGATACGAATGCCGCCACGGATGTCTGGTCGCTCGGTGTGGTCGTCTACCAGATGCTTTGCGGGAGTCTTCCCTTCCGGGGGGAATATCCCCCCGCTCAGATGTACGCAATCACGAACGAGCCCGCGCCGGCGATGGATAAAATCAGGCCGGGTGTCCCGGCGGCTCTGACGACACTGGTTGAACAATCCCTTCAAAAAGACCCCGCTCGCCGAACATGCTCCATGCCGGATATCGTCCGGTTTCTGGATCCGAAAAGTGCCGATGTCGTTTCTGATGGGTTCGTCCATCATTCGAACTACTTGTGGCTGGCAGCCGTTGCCGTCCTTCTTCTTCTCGTCGCGGGAGCGGCGATCCTGAGCGTGACTCACCAGCGGCTTCCTTCGACGACCGGGGCGTCGGTAGCGCGTGCAAGGATAGGCGTCCTCCCTTTTCAGAGTCCCCCGGGGGACACACTCGCCGGCCGCTGGCCGCTCCTTATCCAATCTTTGCTGGTGGCGCAGCTCACCGGGACGGAACATATCGGCGTCGTTCCACCGGGGACGCTGAGGAGCATACTGGAAAAGCATTCGCAGGATGTTCCACCACATCAGGGGGAGAAGACCATCTCGCTCCTTCTGGAGAAGGCAGGCGTGACATATGTTCTCGATGGAACTATCGCCAGGTCAATTGCGGGTTACCGCATACAGGCGGATCTGATACACGCAGCAGACGGCGAAGTCCACTATTCCACCCACGTGGAAGCCACGCAGGAGTCTGATCTCGAGCAGGCAATCCCTGCGCTCGGCGAAAAAATACTCGATTTCTTCGAAGTCGAAAAATTGCACTCCAACACCGACGAGGCCCTGCAGCCATGGTTCAGGCGCCGCTCACATAACCTGGAAGCGGAGAGGTCCTTCCTGGAGGCCAGCGAACTTCTCTATCAAGGCGGATCGGGCTCGGCCGTGCTTCTTCAACGCGCGCTGCAGATTGATTCCACGTTCGTCTCCCCGCGCGTGTGGTTGCTCTCAGGGCTTGTGGCGAACGGGAAACGGGACGAAGCCAGCCGGCATTACAGAGTCCTCGCCTCCCTGCGTGCCAACCCCTTCGAGAGGGCGATGATACAATGGTGCGGTGCTGCAATTCAGGGTGACCTCGTCGGAGAGGTCCGCGCGCTCAATGCCGCGCTCCAGTATTCGCCCGGGAATAACATACTTCTCCTGAACCTTGCAGAGGCCCACGACGGGCTCGGGGATCCCAGGGCCGCCCTTGACGCGCTCCTCCCGGCGCTCGGCATGGGGTGGCGGTTTCCTCCCGCCTATTCCGATGCGGCCCGATACTATGTGGAGCTTGGAATGTATGACGAGGCGTCGAGAGTCCTCGACGAGGCGTGCAGCAGGGGGCTTTCGCGACCTGAAATCTGCAGTATGCTTTCTGCGTTGGCACTCATAAAAGGGGACACCGTGGGGTCCGACGGGTACGCCGCGACGGCGATCCGCCGATTCCAGGAATTCGATGGGAGGATGCAACAGCTTGAGTACATGATGGGAACCGACCTGTTCAGTACAGGGAGCTATGCACGTTCCGCCATCTACTTCCGCAAAGCCGCGCTGAGCGACCCGTCAGTCCCTTCGTACCGGAGCGGGCTGGGAGACGCCCTCTACGGGACAGGAGACAGCGAAGGGGCGGGCAGGGAGTTCAGTGAAGTTCTCAGGCTTGATTCGACCTGGGCGCACGCACACCTGATGCTCGCCATGATCGCCGAGCAGAGGGGGGACAATCTGGACGCCGCTCAGCATTTCGGCGTATTTCTGTCGCGTCAACCTGCCGGCCGCATTGCCGATACCGTCCGGCAACATATCGCGCAGTTCGGCAATCGCCATCAATCCCTCTAAAACATGCCAGGAGTACGCTATGCCAACTACGACAGGGGACATATTCCTTAAGTGCGTTCAGAGCCCGGGTCTATTGTCGGACCTTGACGCGTTCCGCCCTAATGCGACAGCGGACATACTGAAGCAGATTCTCAGTACGCACAAGATCATCCCCCCCCCGGATGAGGTCGTAAACAATCTGTATGAAGACCTTCAGAATGTCGGCATGCGCATATGGCTCCATGAGCTGAAGACATGGATGATCGC
>DASVIU010000595.1:0-2729 GCA_036386275.1 Bacteroidota bacterium
TCCATTCAAGAGGATGCCAATCCGTTTCGCCAAAGACACCGAAATCCGACCCTGCAAAATCCGTTACAATCGACGGTCCGGGATTGCCTGCCGAGTCGCGCGACGTGAAATTCTCAGTCCCTTTCGTGCTGCTGAAGTTGAATCCCACCTTGTATGTCAGCTGATGCGAGAGTCTGCTGTCATACGTCGAACGTATCCCGAGCGTTGTAAAACTCCTGTCTTCTGCAAGCAGGTAATTGTGGATAGTGTCCCCTGCAAAGTGAAAATTGGGAGGATCGATTGACCCCGGCGTGTATTGCAGTCCTCCTTCCCGCGCATAAGCCCCGATGAAAAGATTGGACTCTCTGTCGATATCCGAATTGAGGGTCCGGAAATACGACAGTGTCTGAAACCCGTTGGTCGTTTTCTGTAGGTCCGAGGCAATTTGCTCAACCGAGTCATAAGGAACCTGCGTGTATGTGTTGCCGTAGTTGACGTTGGAAGTCAGGTAGTCCACGTCGCTCAGCACATAGTCGAACTTTCCATACAGGAAGTAATCGAACCCGTGGTCATGAAACAGGCCGGCGACGGGGGGGTCAATGCGCCTGTCGGTTTCCTGCCGTGAACCGGAAATGAAGTACCCCAGATTGCCGATGTGGTCGCTGAAGGAGAGCTGCTGGCCGTTCGAGTTGAGTGCCCTGAATGGTCCGACGCGCGATCCAAGCGTGTCTCCGGAAGAAGCGGGGGTGGACCCGCTCCCCGGCGAGAAGGACTTTGTGCCGTTGAACACGAGGTAGCTCCCCACATACGTGGAGGCATCGAGGTGAAAAGTCCCCGTGGGGACGCGGTTATTAAGGTCGATGATTGCAGCCATCTGTCCACCATACTCCGCCGGAAAACCTCCAGTGATAAACGTGGCTCTGTCGATTACCTTAGGGTCGACGACTTCGTTCAGCCCGCCGAATACGCCGAGAGGGACCGGCAGACCATCGATGTAATAGGTGAATTCACCGTGCATGCCGCGAACATGGACTTCGCCGGTCGGTGCGCGCGCCACACCCATCAGGTTCTCCTGAATCAGATTGGTCATCCGGGCAGTGGGAGGAGCGTGGTAGGTCTCTGCCTCGAAAACCTGGTTCCCGGTTCTCGGGTCGATGTGAGAAACCGCCAATTCCCGGTCGGCGATCACTTCGACTTCCTGCTCCTCAGTCCCCTCAGAATGGAGTGCAAACGTGTAGGAGGAATGGGACTCGTCTATGAGAATCGAGTCGGTGTATGTCTTGTACCCAACAAACCAGGCCGACACGTTGTACCTACCGGGTTCGAGATCCCGGAATCGCACCAGGCCGGCGGGGTTGGTTGCGTCCTGGGTGATGAATCTCCCGTTCCGTCTCAAGACGACGTGGGCAAGTTCAATGGGAAGTTTTTGATCGGCATCCATGACCAGGATCTTTGCCTGGACACCTCCGTCAGCCGCATTAGAAGAAGCGCTTTCACTCGCATGAACGATCACGCGCAAAAGAAGGAACATGCACGCAAGCACGAACAGGCTTCGTTGAATCATCATGGCCACACCTCTCCGATGTTTAAACCAGCGCGAAGGGAATGAATACGATGGACCAACAGCTCACCGAGTGAATGCATAAGCGGTCCGGGAGCGCAATGCTCCATGAACTATCCATCTTACGGTGAGGATCTGCCGTTGGTGACTTACAGGAGAGGAAGAACCGGAGGCGCGCGCGCGGAGTGGGGTTGAGGAGATGATTCAGGGGTAGTCAATATGTCAGCAAATCCTACTGCCTGATTTGGCGAAAGGACTGGTACGAACGGCTCGTGATTGACGATATGTCCCGCGGTGAAGAGGCAGGCGAAGCAAAACCCGTTATCGAGCGATTTCGTGAGATTGTGAGTCAACTGCTTCTCTACAACGAGATGACCATTCCCGCCGCCAAAGAGATCGTCGCTGTGCAACATTCCGACGGAAACGCTGAGCGGAATGTAAACAGCGAGGAACAAAATCCGGAGCTTATTATGGGCGAAGGTTCGCATGGCTAACTGAGTTAACGAAATCCCTGAGGGAAAGTTCCCCAGTTTGTCACATTACCCTGTTTCCAATGAAGTGAGCAAATCCTGAGAGTCTTCCTCAAATGCGCAGCCGAAACAGGGAGATTACAAAACCATACCCATAACTTCGGACCTGCGAGCAATACTCAATCGGTTGATACTTCAGGCCGGGGGGAAGACCAGTTGATACGATACCGCGAGGAAACGCTAACGAAGCGGTTTCGGATGTACGTCAAGAAGGCCGAGTTGCCGAAGAATATTACGTTCCATGCTCTTCGGTACTATGCCGTGTCCCGGACTATGCCGAGCTCGGCATAAGAGACATACCTTCGGAACGTGGCTTGCGTCAGAGGGAGTAAGCTTTACAACGATTCAGTTACTGATGGGGCAGCGGGATCCCGAGAGCACTAAGCACTACGTTCACGTATACAACGAGGATTTGGGCCGGGCTATCGGCAAGCTCAAACTCCCCCTGAATTGAAAAGTGCGTACAAACATCGCACACACGGGGATTTGAACCTTGGAAATTGCCTTTTTTTGTCGGGGCGACAGGATTCGAACCTGCGACTTCTTGGTCCCAAAAAGAGCGCAACCCCCGGAACAGATGACGTTAAGGCGAATTTCAATCGGAATCAAGTCCATGAGTTCCACATGGTGAACTGAATTTGCAGGCTCATGGCACAGTT
>DASVIU010000596.1:0-11806 GCA_036386275.1 Bacteroidota bacterium
GTCCCCCGAGAGGTGGCACCCGAGCCGCGACACGCCGTAGGCGATGATCAGGCCCATTGCCAGACCGTCCCAGATCTTGAGGAAGGGGATCTTCTTTCTCCGGACGTAGAGCGAGATCGCGGTCATCCCCAGGATGAATCCTCCGTACCACGTCAGCCCCCCCGGCGTGAACGCTTCGCCGATCGGGTTCCGTATGAATGTCTTCCACTCCTCGATAAGGAACAGGATCTTCGCTCCGGAGATGCCGAATGCGACGGCCAGTATGGTGATCGTGCTCGCGATCTCCGGGTCGAGTTTCTTGCGCTTGAGCTCCAGGGAGAGTATGTAGCTCCCCAGGAGGAACCCGATGCCGAGGAGGAGACCGAAGCTGTAGATCGGAACGGGGCCGATTCTAAAGAGGACGGGGATCATGCGACGTGCCGGTCTGTGTGGGGATGGCCGACGGGATGTCGACCTCGAGTGCCCGGCCGCTCACCGGAGCGGTCAGCGTGACGCGGCCTGGCGTGATATGCGTGGTGATGGAAGATTGTGAACCGTCCAGTCCCTCGACGACGATCGTGATGTCGCCCGAGAGCCCCTCGTATTCCTTCCGGAATTCCGCGGGCCCCGTCGCCGGGAGGTCGAGTGACGGCGTCCTGAGCCCGAGCACTTTCAGCAGCAGCGCGCCGTTCCCCGGCCGGTCATCCACCGCCAGTGTGTACCGGAACGTTGAAAAGGATTTTGTGGTCTGAAGCACGACGAGGGTCGTCGGCCTGCCGGTCCGTTCGTTGACCGCCGGTGCCACGAGGAGCCGGAACTCCGGCAGGGCTTTTTTTTCCTTTCGTTCCGGCATCACGCCTCGAAGTATGTCGCCTCCTCCTGTCTGAACGCCTCGAGGATCTCCCGGGGGGACTTCAGGTCGAGGAGGCGCCTGCGGAACTCTTCCTTGTTCATCAGCCGCGAGATCCTGCTGAGGAGCTTGATATGGGGGCCGACGAGGTTGTCCTTCCCCACGAGGAGGAAGACGAGCCGGACCGGCTTTTCATCGAGCGACTGGTAGTCGATCGGCTGCGCCGTGACCGCAAATGCGGCGACGATATCGGAGACGGCCTCGGTTTTTCCATGGGGGATGGCGAAGCCGTTGCCGACGCCCGTGGACATGATCTCTTCCCGCTCAAAGATGGCCTTGCGGACCTTCCCTTTGTCCAGCACTTTCGGGGAGGACGCCACAAGATCGATCATGGCGTCGATCACTTCGTTCTTGGTGTTCCCCGGAAGCCCCGTCGCGACGAGATTTTCGGTCAGGATGTCGCTGATTTTCATATGAAGGTTTGTCTCCTATGGTTCATCGCGCCAGGCCATGACTTTCTTTTCGTACGCTGCGGCAAGCTGCTCGGCGGCCTCCGGGGTCGGGGCCTCGGCATTGATGTGGAACAGCGGCCGTTCCTTGTCGGGGATGAGTAGCGCCGAGCTGCCGTCGTCGAGGTATATCTTCACGCCGTCCACGAGATCGCGTCGGCGTCCGTCCGAATCGTTCATGATGCGACGCATCACCTTCCCTTTGTGCTCCCAGGAGCAGTTCACGTTCCTCCGGGCCCCGCTCAGCCGGGGGATCGACTCGTCGATTTCCCCCAGCCCCGCCCCCGCCTTCGCGATCATCTCGAGAATCTTCGCCACGGAATACATCGCATCGGTGGCGAAGAAGAAATCCGTGAATATGAATCCCCCCTTGTTCCCCCCGACGAACCGGACGCTCTTGTCCGCCGTCGCCTCCATCATCGCCAGGTGGCTGTTGCGCGTCTTCAGAACGCGCACCCCGCGCGGTCTCGCGATCATGTCGATTTCTCCGGAAGACGTGATCGGGACCGCGATGGCCTCCGTCCCCGGGTGGGTCCGCATGAACATCTCGGCGACAACTGTCAGCAGGCGGTCGCTCTCCAGCGCTTCCCCCCGTTCGTTGACGACGAACAGTTTTTCTCCGCCTGCATCGATCAGGCACCCGAAGTCGTATTTCAGCGAGGTGACGATGTGTGCCAGCTGCAGGAGCGAGGAGTCGAATTCCTCCTTGTCGCGGGTAAGCTTCTTCGGGTCGAGGTGGGCGTTCAGGGCGACGACCTGGCAGTCGAAGGAGCCGAGGAGGATGGGGAAAATTGTGGAGGCGATACCGTTCGAATAGTCGATCACGATCTTGAACTTGCGCTTGTTGATCGCCTCGACGTCGAGCGAGGAGAGAAATTTCTCCTTGTACGCCTCCGTCGTCCGTTCAGGGAAAAATATCCCCCCGACCCTTTCGCGCGGTGCCCGGGCGAAATCCTCG
This sequence comes from Bacteroidota bacterium, assembly GCA_036386275.1. Classification (GTDB taxonomy): domain Bacteria; phylum Bacteroidota; class Ignavibacteria; order UBA10030; family UBA6906; genus Fen-1273. Next base: position 2,297 of record DASVIU010000596.1, read on the forward strand.
CCGAAGAAAAGGCGCTCGACGTTTTTGGTCTTGCCGCTGGGGAGGTCTTTGCCGTTCGCGTCGAAGAAAATGATGTCGGTCAGGTTCTTGTCGAACGGGGACCGGCGGACGTGTATGCCTCCGGCCTCCTTGCCGCTCGAGAGTTCGTGACGGAGGAGAGGAATCGACGTCGCGCGCAGGTCGAACGTGTTGACCCCCGCGGAGATCAGACCGCAGATCAGCGAGCGGTTGATCATGCGCGAGACGTTGTCGGAATCGCGGCATGTGACGACGGTCTTCCCGGTCCCGATGAACGCCCCGTACGCAGCCCCGAGCTTTGCGCCGAATTCGGGGTTCATCTCGAGGTTGGAGAGGCCCGTCACCCGTGAATCGGCGAAGAGCTCACGGAGCCACTTGTCCTCCCACACGAGGCTGCGGGTGACAACCGCCCCCTCCTCGACCACCTTCTCCGGCCAGAGCTTGATGTTGGCGCTCAGCCGCGCGTTGCGCCCGATCCAGCATCCGTCCCCGATGAACGCGTTCTCCGCTATCACGCTCTTCTCGCCGATCGAGCACTTGGTCCCCACGACGTCGTACGAAAGCTCCGCGCTGTGTCCGATCACGACGTCCCCCCAGATCACGCAGTTCGATATCATCGCCCCGGGGCCGATCACGCAGTTGTCGCCGATCACCGTGTTGGAGAGAGAGACATGCTCGCCGATCGTGCAGTTGTTGCCGATGACAACGGTCCCCGTCACGTGGAGCGACCCTTCCGGGAGACGCGTCCCTTCCCCCGCGTACACCTGTCCCTGCTTCGTCCCCGGGAGCCTGAGCTTCACCTCTCCGTTGAGTGCGTCGAAGTGGGCGTCCTGGTATTCATTGAGGTTGCCGATGTCCCGCCAGTAGCCGTCGGCCACATAGCCGTAGAGCCCGAGGTCCTGTCTGAGGAGAAGGGGGAAGAGGTTCTTGCTGAAGTCGTATTCTTCGCGGTAGGGGATGAGGTCCAGGACGTCGGGTTCCAGGATGTATATGCCGGTGTTGATCGTGTCGCTGAAGACTTCTCCCCAGGACGGCTTCTCCAGGAACCGCGTGATCTTGCCGTCATGTGCGGTGATCACGACTCCAAACTGGAGCGGGTTCTTCGCGTGGGAGAGGACGATCGTCGCCCTGGCTCCCTTGGATTCGTGGAAACGGAGCGCGGCGGTCAGGTCGAAGTCGGTCAGGACGTCTCCGCTGATCACCAGGATCCGTTCCTTCATTCCGTACGTCGCATTCCGGACGCTCCCCGCGGTCCCGTAGTCCGCTTCCGCCCGGACATAGTCCATCGTGACGCCGAAGGACTTGCCGTCGCCGAAATACCCGGTAATGACTTCAGGCTGATAGAACAGAGAGCCGATCAGGTCGGTGATCCCGTGTGTCGCGAGGAGCGCGACGATATGGTCCATCATCGGCTTGTTCATGAGCGGGACCATCGGCTTCGGGGTGTTGCAGGTGAGGGGACGCAGCCTGGTCCCGAACCCGCCAGCCATTATGACCGCTTTCATAGCGTTTCGCGCAGGGAATGGGGAATGAGGGAGCAAGATAGCGAAATACCATGTGGAATTCAATACGCCGATTTATTGATGGGGCGACGCGTACGCAGGGGAGATGGTACGCCTCTCCCGTCAGAGCCCGGAACCGTGCAACGCCATGTCGAGGTCCCGGATGATATCATCCGCGTCTTCTATCCCGACGGAGATCCGGACCAGTCCGTCGGTCACGCCGATCCGGATCCGTTCTTCCGGGGGGATTGCGGCATGTGTCATCGTGGCCGGGTGCGTGATTATCGTCTCCACCCCTCCCAGGCTCTCGGCCAGGGCGCAGAGTCTGACGTTTTTGAGGAACGCCGCCGCCTTTGCGAGGCTCCCCAGGTCGAACGAGATCATCCCCCCGAAGCCTCTCATTTGCCTCGCGGCCAGCTCATGCCCCGGATGCGACTCCAGGCCGGGAAAGAGGACCCTCCCGATCCCCTTCCGTCCGGCAAGCCAGCGGGCGATGATCAGGGCGTTCTCGCAGTGCTGTTTCATCCTGACGGCGAGAGTCTTTGTCCCCCGCAGGCAGAGCCAGGCATCGAACGGGCTCAGTATCCCTCCGACCGCCTTTTGCATGAACCGGAGGCGTTCCGTGACGGTGGCATCGCTCGTGACGACGAGGCCTCCCAGCATGTCGCTGTGGCCGTTCAGGTATTTTGTGAGACTGTGTACAACGATGTCGATGCCGAACGAGAGGGGCTGCTGGAGATACGGGGTGGCGAATGTGTTGTCCGCCACGCTGAGGAGAGCGTGCTGCTTCGCGAGGGCCGCACACGCGGAGAGATCGCTGATTTCTATGGTGGGATTGGTCGGGGTTTCGAGAAAGAGCATACGGCTCGACGGGAGTATCGCCTCCTCGATCCGCTTCACATCCGTCGTGTCGACGAACGAGAACCGGAGCCCGTATCCCTCCCAGATCATTTTCGCGATCCGGTACGTGCCGCCGTACACATTCTGCGACATGATCACATGGTCCCCCGGCGCCAGCAGGTGCAGGATTGCGTCGACCGCGGCCGTGCCCGACCCGAATGCGAGTCCCTCGGTTCCTCCCTCAAGAGCGGCGATGTTCTGTTCCAGCGCTGTGCGGGTCGGGTTGGAGACTCGCGAGTACTCATAGCCTTTGTTCCGCCCGAGCTCTTCCTGGACGTACGTCGAGGTCAGGAACACCGGCGTCATGATCGCGCCGGTCCCCGGGTCCGGCGCCTGTCCCGCGTGTATCGCCTTCGTTGCAAACCCGTACGCAGTCTCGATCTTCAATCCTCCATCCTCCATCTTCAGTTAGTCTTCTACCTTGCCAGATATTCCATAACGTCGTAGCGGTTCAGTATCCCGTCGATCTTTCCGCCATCCTCCACGAGCACCGCATAGTTTTCCTTCACACGCATCAGGCGCAGGACTTCCTCCACCGAGGCATCGATGCCGACGACCGGAAAACTCGGCCCCATGACATCACGGACGGGTGCGCCGACAAGCGCCGGGCGCTCAATGACCTTCATCATCAGTTCGTGATCGTGCACTGTCCCGACCGTCTTTCCCCCCTCCATCACCGGAATCTGGGAGATGTCGTGCTGCTTCAGCGTGTCGAGTGCTTTCCTGACCGATGTCGCGGGATCGATGGAGATCACCCCGCGGGGATGTTTGGACTTGGAGTCAAGGACGTAGCGGACCGTGATCCGCTCGGGGGTGAGGAAACCGTTCTCCCTCATCCACTCGTCGTTGTAGATTTTGCTGATGTACCTCTCCCCGGTGTCCGGGAGGAGGACGACAACGACGTCTTCCTCGGTAAACCGGGACGCGATCTTCAGCATCCCGGCCACCGCCGTCCCCGCGGAACCGCCGGCGAGAATTCCTTCCTCCCTCGTCAGCCGCCGTGCCATCAGGAAGGACTCCCTGTCGTCCGCTTCGATCACTTCATCGATGAACGTAAAATCGAGAACCCCCGGGATGTAGTCCTGGCCTATCCCTTCCACCTTGTACGTCTTCGGGAGGGGGGTCATGTTCTTTGTGTAGAAGTACTCCCGCAGGGCTGAGCCCCGGGGATCGATGCCGATGATGCGGACTTTCGGGTTCTTCTCCTTCAGGAACCTTCCGGTCCCGGAGATCGTCCCGCCGGTGCCGATGCCGCAGATGAAGTGCGTGATCTGCCCCGCCGTCTGGTCCCAGATCTCCGGCCCGGTCGTGGCATAGTGGGACTCGGGATTGCGCGGGTTGTCGTACTGGTCGGCGAGTATTGCATTCGGAGTTTCGCGGGCGATCCGCCTGGCGACCTCCGTGTAGCTCTCCGGCGAATCGTGGGGGACCGCGGTCGGCGTAACGATCACCTCGGCCCCGAACGCCCGCAGGAGCCTGATCTTCTCCATGCTCATCTTGTCAGGGAGGGTGAAGACCATCTTGTACCCCTTCACCGAGGCCACAAGCGCGAGCCCCATCCCGGTGTTCCCGGACGTGGATTCCACGATCGTCCCGCCGGGCTTGAGCCTCCCCGACTTCTCCGCTTCCTCAACAATGCTGTCGCCGATCCGGTCTTTGACCGAGCCCCCCGGGTTCATGGATTCCACCTTCGCGAGGATCAATCCTTTCAGACCGGCTGTGACGCGCCGCAGGCGGACCAGCGGAGTATTTCCGATCGTCCCCAGTATATTTTCGAAGTACCGGATCTTTGCCGTGTCGATTTTCATTGGCGCTTCTTGTTAATGACGCTTGCTGCGAACCCGGCGCCGAATCCGTTGTCGATGTTCACAACCGTCACCCCAGCGGCGCAGGAATTCAGCATACCGAGGAGCGCCGCAACCCCCTGGAAGCTTGCCCCGTACCCGACCGAGGTCGGGACGGCGATGACGGGGACATCCACGAGTCCCCCGACGACGCTCGCCAGGGCCCCCTCCATCCCTGCAACGACGATGATGACCGAGGCCTTTCTCAGCACGTCGCTCCGGCCGAGTATGCGATGGATCCCCGCGACGCCGACATCATAGAGCTTCTCCGTGGCGTTTCCCATCACACGCGCGGTTTCGGCCGCCTCCTCCGCCACCGGTATGTCGGATGTCCCGGCGGAAACAACAAGTATCGTCCCCCGCCCGCTCTGTCTGATTTTTCCTTCATTCGCCGTGATCGTCCGGGAGACAGGGTTGAAGTGCGCCCCCCGGACTTTCTTTTTGACGGCCGCAAAATGGTCCCGGTTCCCCCTGGTCGCGAGAAGCACGCTCCCGTGTGCGAGTATCCGTTTGGCGATTGAAGCGACCTGGTCGGGGGTCTTCCCGCCGCAGTAGATAACCTCGGGGAAACCCTGTCGTGCCTCTCGCTGGTGATCGATCGTCGCGAATTCGAGCGATTCGGTGGAAATGGATGTCAGGCGGGAGAGGGCCCGTGCGGTGCTGAGTGAGCCTCGCCTGTGCTGAAGGAGGAGGAGTTCGAGTTCTTTTCTGGTCATCTATCAGGAAGAAATCGATTCACGAAACACCTCCATGGGGAAGAACTGTGTGAAGAGACCGGAAAATATACCTCTATATATGCGGAGAATCAAGAATCGCTGCCTTGACACTCCGTCGGTATTTGCGTATTTTGAGTTCAATTCCCCCGATACAGTTGCCATCATCCGGTGCTCTCTTTCGTTCTTGCGGGACTTCTGGGATACTTCCTGGGATCACTCCCGATCGCCTTTCTTTTCGTTCGTTGGAAATCGAGACTCGATATCCGTTCCGCAGGGAGTGGGAACGTCGGGACGCTGAACAGCTACCAGGTGACCGGCTCTTTCCTGGTGGGTGCCGTTGTCCTGGCACTCGACGCCGCGAAAGGGATCGCTGCAGTCTCCCTCTCAGGCCTCCTCCCGGACCACGATTTTGCCCATCATGCCTGCGCCGGAGTCTTTTCGATCCTGGGGCACAATTTCCCGGTCTGGCTCCGGTTCAGGGGGGGGAGAGGGCTTGCGACGGCGGCGGGAGTGTTTTCGATGTTCTGCTGGCCGCTCGTGCTTATATGGGGAGTCCTCTGGAGCGGGGCGTATCTGGCTCTCCGGGAAGTGAACCCGGCGAATGCCGTGGCGTCGCTCGCCGTTCCCCTGCTCCTGGCCGTGACACCCGGGTCCTTTCTCTCCCGTTTCACCGCCGGCGGGATACCGGGAGAGGAGTTCACCATCTTTGCCGCCGCGTCGATGTTCGTCGTGCTCGTGAAACATCTGGGGCCGGTCCGGGCGTACATAGGAGAGAGGCGGGAGGCGCGTTTCCGCCGGCATGACACAGGAGGAGTGGGAAAATCATGAACAGAAATATCGCCCTGATTGCAGTCGTTCTCCTCGTCCCCCTTCTCGCAGGAGGGGTGATAGGATACAATATCGGACGCCCGCCGGATGCGGGTGCGGGGGTGGGTCATCCGTCTCCCGGGGCCCCGTTCACGGAGGCCCGGATGTCGTCATCCGATGCGGGCGAGAGGGATTCTCTCGGGGAAGCGATCGGAGGCTCCCGCAGGAATGCGATCACGAGGACGGTGGCCATGGTGAGCCCCGCCGTCGTCGGCATCAACGTCACGGAGGTGAGGCAGTACCGGTACAGGAGCCCCTGGGGCGACGACCCCTTCTTCAGGCAGTTCTTCGGCGATCGCACATACACCGAGCGGGTACAGGGTCTGGGCTCAGGGTTCCTGATTTCCCCTGACGGGTACATCGTCACCAACGATCATGTCGCGGGGAACGCCAAGGAGATCACGGTCACGCTCACTAACGGCGAAAAATACAAAGCCGATCTGATCGGGACGGACCAGGTCGCCGATATCGCCCTGCTGAAGATCGAGGGTAAGGGACTCCCGTACATCAAGCTGGGGAATTCTGATGATGTCATCATCGGCGAGTGGGTGATTGCGTTCGGAAACCCGTTCGGGCTTTTCGACATCAGTGACAAGCCGACCGTCACGGTGGGTGTCGTGAGCGCGACGAAGATGAACCTGCGCGCCGAGGAAGGGCGCGTGTACCGCGGCATGATACAGACCGATGCGGCGATTAATTCCGGGAACAGCGGCGGCCCGCTGGTCAACAGCCTGGGAGACGTCATCGCGGTCAACGCGGTGATCTACACGCCGAACCAGGGGAGCATCGGGCTCGGGTTCGCCATTCCGATCAACAGGGTCAAAAACGTGATCGCCGAGCTGAAGAAGAGCGGAAAGGTCGAGCGGGAATTCTGGACGGGGCTCGAGATCCAGACGGTGGATGAGCGCGTGGCGCGGTATTTCGGGCTGGAGCGCGCCCAGGGGGTCATCGTGAGCGACGTAAAGAAGAACAGCCCCGCGGAACGTGCCGGTTTTCGCGTGGGAGACATCATCACCGCCGCGAACGGAGAGAAGATCGCAGACGGGGCAACGCTCCTGTCAACGGTGGACGATGCGAAAACGGGCGACACGGTGAACCTGACGGTCATACGCGACCGCAGGACAATGGAACTTAAACTGAAACTCGAAAAGCGCTGAACATGATAGCACGGTATACACGGCCGGCGATGGGGAGGATCTGGGACGAACACAACAAGTTCCAGATCTGGCTCGATATCGAGATACTCGCCTGTGAAGCGCAGGCGGAAAACGGCGTCATCCCCCGGGAGGCGGTCGATGTGATCCGCGCGAAGGCGTCGTTCGACGTTGCAAGAATCGAAGAGATAGAGCGCGAGGTGAAGCACGATGTGATTGCCTTCCTCACGAACGTCGGCGAACACGTCGGTCCGGAGGCCCGGTACATACACCTGGGGATGACCTCGTCGGATGTGCTCGACACGTGTCTCGCCGTACAGATGAAGCAGGCGGGTGAGATCCTGCTGGGGGGACTGGGTAAGCTGGCCGACGTGCTCACGCGCAGGGCGAAGGAATTCAAGAACACGGTGATGGTGGGGAGGACGCACGGGATACACGCAGAGCCCACCACGTTCGGACTGAAGCTGGCCCTCTGGCTCGACGAGACGCGGCGGAACACCGACCGGCTCCGGTCGGCCGTGGAGAGAATCAGCGTCGGGCAGATCTCGGGAGCGGTGGGCACGTATGAGCACCTGAGCCCGGCGGTGGAAGAGTACGTCTGTGCCCGCCTCGGCCTGACCCCGGCCCCGGTGTCCACGCAGATACTCCAGCGGGACAGGCACGCGGAATACATGACGATGCTCGCGCTTGCGGGGAGCTCGCTCGAGAAGTTCGCCACGGAGATCCGGCATCTCCAGAGGACCGAGGTTCTCGAGGCGGAGGAGTATTTCGCGAAGGGACAGAAAGGATCTTCCGCGATGCCCCACAAGCGGAACCCGATCACCTGCGAGCGGATCGCCGGGCTCTCCCGGGTTCTTCGGGGGAACGCCGTGGCGGCGATGGAAAACGTCAGCCTCTGGCACGAGCGGGACATCACACACTCCTCGGTCGAGCGGATCATCGTCCCCGACAGCTGCATGCTTCTCGATTATATGATCGCATTGACGACTGACGTCATCGACAGGCTGATCGTGTATCCCGACACGATGGCAAAGAACCTGGACCGGACGCACGGGCTCATATTCTCCCAGTCCGTCCTGCTGGCCCTGACGAAAAAGGGGATGCGGCGGGAGGAGGCCTACCGGATCGTCCAGGCGGCGGCGATGGAGGTCTGGCAGTCGGGAAGGGATTTCCGGGATGTGCTCAAGGGGGTCCAGGAGGTCGCTAACGCGCTCACGGAAGCGGAGATGGGGTAGATCTTCAGCCTGGAGAAGAGCATCCGGAACGTCGATTATATATTCAGCCGCGTCGGGCTTACATGAAGCGGCAATTCACTGCAGGGGGATATTCATGGTGAAGAAATTCCAGAATTTCATAAACGGGAAGTGGGTTGATGCCGCATCCGGAAAGACATTCGAGAACCGGAATCCCGCACGATGGGACGAAGTGGTCGGCGTATTCCCCAAATCGGGGAAGGAGGATGTCGAGGAGGCGGTCCGCGCCGCCCGCGCCGCGTTTGAACGGTGGCGCCTCGTCCCGGCACCGAAGCGGGGGGATATCATGCGCGCTGTCGGGAATCTCATGGTGGCCCGCAAGGAGGATCTCGCCCGGCAGATGACGCGCGAAATGGGGAAGGTGCTGGCCGAGACCCGTGGTGACGTCCAGGAAGGGATCGACACGGCGTACTATGCGGGGGGGGAAGGGCGGCGACTCTTCGGGAACACAGTCCCCTCCGAGCTTCCGGACAAGTTCAACATGGCGATGCGGGTGCCGATTGGTGTCGCGGGGATCGTCACGCCGTGGAATTTCCCCATGGCGATCCCGACATGGAAGATATTCCCGGCGCTCCTCTGCGGCAACACGGTTGTCTTCAACCCCGCCTCCGACACGCCGGCGACCGCCTCCCCGAGTGAACCCGCCTTCAGCACGGAGAGGACGGGGCCGAATATCTCTTCTTTTGCGATCCTGTGGTCCGGCTTCACTTCGGAGAAGACCGTGGGAGCGTAGAACCAGCCCCCGTCCAGAGTGCCCCCTCGTGGGATCGTCCCCCCGGTGAGGAGCTTCGCCCCCTGTTCGAGTCCGACGCGGACATAGCCCGCGACGGTTTCCTGCTGTCCCTTGTTGACGCAGGGTCCGATCTCGGTCGACGGCAGGAGTCCGTCCCCAAGCCGGAGTTTGCTGACACGATCCACGAGCATCTCGAGGAACTTCCCGTGTATCTTTTCATGGAGTATCAGCCTGCTCGTCGCAGTACAGCGCTGCCCCGTGGTGCCGAACGCCCCCCAGAGCACCCCTTCGAGTGCCAGGCCGAGGTCCGCGTCATCCATCACAATCTGGGCATTTTTTCCCCCGAGCTCGAGTGACACGCGTTTCAACGTCCGGGACGCCACCTCCGAGATCGTCTTTCCGACCAGCGTCGAACCGGTGAAACTGACAAGGTCGACGTCCGGGTGGCCGACGATCGCCATGCCGACTTCCCCCCCTCCGCCGTGTACGATGTTCACGACCCCGTCCGGGACTCCTGCCTCGG
>DASVIU010000597.1:0-2630 GCA_036386275.1 Bacteroidota bacterium
TCCGCAAACTCGCAGGGCCACGCGTCACGTTTGAGGGCTGGCAGCCTGAAGACCGTCTCAGGGAATACTATGCGGGGTGCCGTGGAGTCATTTTTCCCGGGGAAGAGGACTTCGGCATTGTCCCGGTGGAAGCGATGGCGACAGGGAAGCCGGTCCTCGCCTACGCCCGGGGGGGCGCTCTTGAAACCGTTGTCGACCGCCCGGACCTCCGGACGGGGATCCTCTTCCCGGAGCAGTCCACCGGCTCGCTCCTTGCAGGGCTCGTCGCGCTGAAGGATGCCGAATTCGATCCCGCGCGAATCCGGGCACATGCGCTTGCATTTGACAGGGAACTCTACAAAAAGCGGATGAAGGAGTATTGCATCCGTCGCTGGGATGAGTTTGCGGGCGAATCCCCACAAGTGCATGACTGAAAATACGTTACCACGGGGCATCGTTGACATTTCCGCGGGATTATCGTATATTTTCTGTCCACATCTTTCAGGCTATAGGGATGCCCCAGGAGGGAACCCGCCGTCGAAAATCGCCGCGCCTGTTCAACGTTATAGTCGTGCCGGTTGAAGAAGGGGGCAAAACGCGGTCGTTCAGGACGAGCCGCCTTACGATCATTGCGCTGATATTCCTCGGGGTGTGCGCAACCGTTGCGCTGACCCTGGCGGCACTTGCCTACACTCCTGTGGCGCTGTATGTCCCCATCCCTAATCCCGGCCTTGAACAGAAATACGGCAGGCAGATCCTGGAAATGCAGCAGCGCCTGAGCGCTCTCACGGAGGAGGTCATTCTCGTCCGTGATTACAACTCGCAGGTGCGGAAGGCACTCGGCGAGGACGTCCCCCGAGACACTTCTGCCGGCCGCAATCTTGCGAAATTGAAGCCGTCCGACCAGCAGGAGTCCGCGCTCCCCGCGCATGGACTCACGCACTCCGGGAGAACGGAAACGGCGCAGGGACCCGAACCGGTCATGGACGAAGAATCGAACCCGGCCGGCTATGCATCGGTGGTCTCCGTTGCGGGTCCGGCGAGAACCGCATTCCCGCTTCTCACGCCGGTGGAAGGGTTTGTCACACAGGGCTTCGATCCGTCGCGCAACCATTTCGGTATCGATATCGCCGCCCAGCGCGGAACGCTGGTGTACGCTCCCGGTGACGGGGTGGTGCTGTTCGCAGGCTGGACCTATGAAGACGGGAACATGCTTATCATCGCTCACGGCGGCGGCTATGCAACGGTCTACAAGCACAATCAGACGCTCCTGAAGAACACGCTGAACGCGGTCAAACGGGGGGAGCCGATCGCATTGCTCGGTTCCACAGGGAAAACCAGTGCGGGCCATCACCTGCACTTTGAAGTGTGGCGGAACGGCGTTCCGCAGGACCCGAACGATTTTCTCCTCGTTCCGGCCCGGGCGCAGTGACACCCTAGAGGAGCACAAGGAGACGCATGGCAGACAAAAACCAGGTGACGGGCACATTCAGCGTGATCGGGAATAACACGGTCATCACGGGGAACATCCGGACGGAAGGAAGCATCCGTGTGGACGGTAAGATCGTCGGCAACGTCGTCACGCAGGCCGATGCCGCCATCGGGATGAACGGCGTCGTCGAAGGGTCGGTCGATGCGAGGAACGTCACGGTTGCGGGGAAGGTGATGGGGACACTCACCGCGTCCCAGAAGCTTGTGCTGGAAGCGAAATCGGTCATGAAAGGGGACATACGGACCGCACGGCTCGTTGTGGACGAAGGTGCGGTCTTCGACGGAGGGAGTTCCATGACGGGGACCCCGGTCTCCCCCCCCCGCGGACGAATCGCGCTGAAGGGATGATCATCGTACCGGGAGAGCGGCCGCCGTCAGGTGGGGCGGCATTCGGACCTTATCTGACGCTCGGGCTGCAGCTGGCGATCACGGTCGTGGTGTTCTTCTTCCTCGGCAGGTGGCTCGACGGCAAATTCGGGACCGACCCCTGGCTGATGCTGGCCGGGCTCGCCGTGGGTGTCACGGGCGGGCTTGCGGCGTTCCTGATGAAGGCGATAGCTCTCGGGAAGGAGGAAGACCGGGAGACGGAGGAACGGAAGAAGGAGCGGCCGTGAATCTGAGAAGTAATTTCCCCGCACAGGTGGCCGCGGTCCTCGTGTGCGCGCTCCTGCTCCTGGCGTATCCCCTGACAGCGTTGAGCTCGGGGGAAGTCCGCATTGCGGTGGCTGCCGGGGCGGCACTCAGCACGGTCAATGTCATGCTCGGTTACATGGCGATCCGGTACTCGTTCGACAGGTCGCATACGACGTTCCTCAAAGCCGTCCTCGGGGGAATGGGACTCCGGCTTCTGTTCATGCTCTGCGCGTTCACGGCCTTGATAGTGGGATCCGGTCTGCATCCTGTGGCCCTCACGGTGTCGCTGCTCTGGTTCTACGCGGTGTTCATGGTACTGGAAATAGTCTACATACAGCGAAGAATGACAGTCAGGAATCGGAGTTAACTCTACGTGAACATTCCGGCCATACAGATTCCCGCGGACACGGTGGCCTCGGACACCATCCATGGCGCTGCGGATACATTGCATGCCATCGCCGGGCACGGGGCGGCGCATGGTGGCGGGGAGAAGGGACCCGTGGATTTCACGGAACTGCTCCACCACG
>DASVIU010000598.1:0-1611 GCA_036386275.1 Bacteroidota bacterium
AATGTGAGGGGACTGAAAAGTAGGAAAAGCAGAAGGAATGAAAACTGAAGTTGCATTAAAATGTCCAAACGAGGGTGAGAGTTTGGGCTCCGGGAACGATCCTGAGCCCGCTCTGGTTCGAAGAGTCTTCGCCTGACTCAAACCACCTGACGAGTGAGTGGCTGACGGAGACAGAAATAATCGCACCGAAGAGGACATCCGAGATCCAGTGCTCGTCTGTGTACATTCGGGATACCCCGCAGGAAGCCGCCAGGCCGTACAGCCCGATCGACGCCCAGGTGTTCTTGATCCGTTCCGCCAGAACGCCGGAGAAGGCGAACGCAACGATTGTGTGCCCGGAGGGGAACGAGGCAACGTCTACCAGAGGAAGTGAGAACGGTTTGAACGACAGGTGCCCCCGCCCCGTATACGGGCGTGCCCTCCCGACGAGGACCTTGGTGACAGTGGAAATGCTCCCGGCGATAAGTATCGCCGATCCGGCCAGGAACGACGTTTCTCTGATCCATCGGTCATCGAAAGCAAGTCCCGCGATATACCCTCCGGCCGAAAGCGCTATCATGTTGAATCCGTTGCCGTATTGTTCCGCCGCCGTGGCAAGAGTGTTGTTTCCAGCTGTTTGATGCTTCTGCATGAACAGGCGTCCATCGATATCAAGTCCGCTCACAGCCGCGGTCCCGACACCCGCCCCGCCGAACGTAAGCCAGTCGCTCCCCTTCCAGCGCACAGGGGCGGAGAAGATGTATCCTGCCCCTTTGAGGAATTTCAGTCCGTCTGATTCCATGATCGCCACAGCAGACGGACCCTGTGCGGATGTTGAATCAGCCCCTCCGGCACACAGGGGATGGCAAAGGATGATGAAAGCAAACAGGGAAGAAAGTCTTTTCATGTCCATGATGATAAGACAAATCCCCGTGAAAAGACAGATTCTGGAATAGGGACGCGCGTTTCGTTACATTACCGGGCATATGACACCAGACCTCAAGGATTCTGTCCAATCGATCTTCTCTCAGACCGGCGCCCTGTCGCGCCGCGAAGGTTTTGAATTGCGCCCGCAGCAGGGGAAGATGGCCTCTGCAGTAGCCTCGGCGCTGACGGAACGCCGTCACCTGATCGTGGAAGCCCCCACGGGCGTCGGGAAGACTCTCGGGTACCTCGTGCCCGCGCTGCTCTATGCCGTACGCGGGGGACATAAGGCCGTCATTTCCACGCACACGAAGAATCTCCAGGAGCAGCTCCTCCAGAAGGACTTTCCGATTGCGCGTTCTGTGACGGGAACGGAGGCAGCGGTGGCAATACTGAAGGGGCGCAGGAACTACCTCTGCACGACCAGGCTTGAGCACACCGTCGGTATTGCACCTTCTCTGTTCGATGAGGAAGGCGTGGAACAGTTGATGCGCATACGGGAATGGTCGCTCCGCACGCGGGATGGAGATGCCGAAGGACTGGACTTTACTCCCCGCGCCGATGTCTGGGATGCGGTATGCTCTGAACAGGGGGTCTGCAGCTCGGGTATTTGCGGATCTCACTGCTTTTTCCAGCGGGCAAAGCAGCGGGCGCGCGAAGCACCGGTGGTGATAATGAACCATGCACTTTTCTTTTCGTTGATGGGGA
>DASVIU010000599.1:0-3223 GCA_036386275.1 Bacteroidota bacterium
GCCGCGTTTCCTTTTCCCTGCAACCGGCCGGATCTTCCCCCACATCGCCCGTACCAGCTCGGTGACTCCTGCTCCCGTGACCGCCGAGATGCACAGGACAGGAGTCGTCCCGAACTTGAGTTTCGACAGGGCTTTGATCCCCGCGGCGTCGAGGAGATCGGTCTTTGTGAAGACGGCTATCCGTGGCTTCTTCAGAAGCTCCTTCTTGAAGAGCTTGAGCTCATTGAGGAGTGTCCGGTAGTCCCCGGCCGGGTCCTCGCGCGTGCAGTCGATGAGAAATGCCAGGACCTTTGATCGTTCGATATGCCGGAGGAACTGAATGCCGAGCCCTTTCCCCAGATGGGCTCCCTGGAGAATGCCGGGGATGTCGGCGACAACGAAGCTCTCCCCCTCGTCGACGCGAACGATGCCGAGGTTCGGCACGAGTGTCGTGAACGGATAATCGGCGATTTTGGGACGCGCGGCGGACACCACGGAGATGAGCGTCGATTTCCCTGCGTTCGGGAAGCCGACCAGGCCGACGTCGGCGAGGAGCTTCAATTCAAGCTCGAGATCCCGCTCCTCCCCCTCTTCCCCCTGTTCGAACTGACGCGGGGCCTGGTTTGTCGATGTGGCAAAGACGGCATTCCCTCTTCCCCCCCGTCCCCCCCTGGCAGCGACAGTCTCATCCCCGTCGTTGAGGAGGTCGGCGAGAATTTCGCCCGTCGCCACTTCACGTATGACCGTTCCGGCCGGGACCTCGAGGGTCACATCTTCCCCGCTCTTTCCGGTCTTGTTTGAGCCGAGCCCGTGCTCTCCCCGCGGCGCCTTGTAGATTCTCTTGTACTGGAAGTCGAGGAGCGTTGCCAGATGGCGGTTGGCCCGGATGATCACCGACCCTCCGCGTCCGCCGTTCCCGCCGTCCGGCCCTCCCTTGGGGACGAATTTCTCCCGCCTGAAACTGACGCAGCCGACCCCGCCGCTCCCCGACGCGATGTGGATGCGGGCAATGTCGATAAACTTCATGAGCCGTCCTTCTCCGTGCCCAGGTAGCGGCGGTGAATAGCATCCGTGAATTCCACCACGTCGGGGTCGAACGGGTCGAGCCCGTTGGTCGTGTAGAGCGTGTTAAGGAGGAGAGAAGCGTCTCTCCATGTTTCGCACCTGTTCAGCGATGAGATGACGTCTTCGTACCTTCCCTCATTCCTGCCGAACAACCGTTTGACGAACCTGGTCCTGTTGTGCCCCTGTATGAGCACGCGCAGATCGGTGAGCCGCGCGGGCAACTCGGATCCTGCGAAGAGCCTCTCATAGGATTCCGGGATCGTGGGCTCCTCCGGCAGGGGCCGGTCGTCCCTCCCGTCCGGCTCTTCGGTGACGAAACCAAAAATCGACGGAGCCTGCAGCTCAATTGTGGGTTCGTATCCCCGGGGTTCGTCCGCCGGGAAAGGTGTCTCTTGCTCCGGAGGCTCTCCTCCGCCGTCTGTTCCCCCGGTTTCAGTGTCGGCAGGCTGTGGTTCTTTCTCCTCGACGGCCCGGGGGGAGGGAGTGGGGGTATCGCCCTGTCCGAGGTAAAGGTCTTCGACGAGCGTCGTCAGTTCGTCGAGCGTGATTTCCGTCCGCCGGCGTATGAGGCAGATGCTCTCGATGTAGTCCCTCAATATGGTCATCTTCTTGTCTTCAAAGAAGACGAGGATCGGTTTGAGGGGAATACTGACGTCGGGGGGGGTGTCACGAAGAAGGAGGAAATCGAATATCGGTTTCGCAAGGAGCGCGAGCTCCCTTGCGTTATGCTGTTTCACGACCTGCTCGTCGATCCTGATCAGCATAGTCCGGAATTCTTCTGCGGTGATCTCCCTGGTCTCACGGCGCTTCAGGATCTTCTGGATCAGTGTCCTGAAGTAGGCGTAATCGACGGTGCAATCGAGCTTTGCCACGACATCCTGCGCGCTCATGCTCCCGCCTGATTCGAAAACGAAATTCTCGATGGTCCACTGGGGCCGGCAGAGGTAATTCTCCAGGAAATGGATCGCGTTTTCGAGGAGGGAGATGAATTCCTCCTGCGGAAAGCTGTAGAGGGCGGACATCGACGCTATGAACGCCCGTCCGTGGCGCCGGACACCGGGTGCCTGCCGGTCCACCCGGGAAAACCGCGGGGAAGCGAACAGCTCGGTCTCGAGCCAGCGGACGGTCTCCGCCTGCATGTATGTCTTGATCCCCCGCGGGATGTCGGCGACGAAAATCTCCCGGAGCAGGATGGCCTCCCTGTCTCCTATCGTGCGTGCGCGCAGCGTCGCGAGGATCGCGTCGGTCTCTTGTTCGAGCATTGTCAGCCTGGTTTCTTCTTCAAGACGGTCCTGACCCGGTCAATTTCCTTGCGGGCGGCCGACTTGAAAGTTTCGTCGATTCCCGCCCGGTCGACAATCTGCTGGTACATCGTCAGCGCCTGATCGTAGCGTCCCATCTTCTCGTATGACTGGCCGGACATGTAGAGCGAATTCGCCGTCCAGTCGATTTTCCCCTTCTTGGTGACGAGATAGGGGACTTTCAGAAAATCGAGTATCGCCTGCTGGTAGTCCCCCTTGTGGTAATTGGCTTCCGCGATGTAGTAGCGGATCTCGCCTTCGAGATCGCTCCCCGCCTCGTCGAGAAGCGACTGGAGGTGCAGCGCCGCCTGGTCGTAGTAGCCGAGGTGATCGTAGAGCATCCCGATCTTGATCTTCTTGTCAAGCGCGTCCTCCGCGTTCGGGTACAGTTCGAGGTACCTCCGTGTGAGCGTCAGCGCTCCGTCGTACGCGGCCGCCACTTCGTACGTTTCGATCAGGTTGCTCATCGCGGACGGAACGAGCTCCTGGTCAGGATGCGGATCGTCGACAATGATCCGGTAGTGCTTTATTGCCTGGTCCCATTTCTCCGCACCGTAGTACAGGTTGCCCAGCGCGAGGTGCACGCGCATGATGACGGGTGCCTGCGGATGAGATGCAAGCAGCTTTTCGAGGTGGTCGATTGCCTCGCCGGGCTTCTCCGTCGCCTCGAGCGTCTTCCCGATCCAGTACATCGCCGTCGGTCCGGACGGGGAATCCTCGAATTTGTCCGCGACGTGCCGGAGCGCCTTCATCGCGCCGGCGTATTCTTCCCTGCGGAACTGGAGCAGCCCCTTTTCGAGTTCGAAGAGCGCGACGTCGTCCTGCGCGTCTCCGTATTTCTTGTTAAACGCCGCGATGGACTTCTCCGCATTCGGTCC
>DASVIU010000600.1:0-2355 GCA_036386275.1 Bacteroidota bacterium
GCTGTTCGTCCGCAACCGGGGAACCCAGTATGCTCATGACGTCCAGAACAGTCGGCATATTTCGGGGAGATTCGTTCGACCCCACGCGCGGGGATGTCAGTTCCGAGAATATGTACGCATCGGGAGTTGTCCTCTGCCCCATGAAGCGGAAACCCCGTTCGATGGTATTTGCGCTGTCAGGATTCCGTAGCCTGTTTCCCGAGATCTTCGGAGTCCCCCGGCGCGTGGCTTCATCCATGAACCGGTGCAGCTTTGTCGTATCAGCCAGCAACCCGGGATTAAGGATTTCTCCGTATATCGCCCTCATTATCTCGGTGTAGTCATAGAGGGTCAGATCGTCCGATTGACCGGCCACGAACTCTGTGGGTTTGTATATCCTTTCCCAGACGGAGAGGATCTCGGGCCTGTTCAAGAGCTGCGTCAGGAGCAGCGCCTGGAGTGTGAGCGTGTCCGACTTCGTGGTGAACGACCTCCTCCCGTACCACATCATCGCCTTGAAATACCGCGTCAGGTCTCTGTTGAGTGTGTAATGACCACGGGGTTTATACTGTGAGTAGTCTTCCTGGAATCCCATCAGCGGTGAGCCATGAAACCCCGATGCGTCATTGATCAGCCGGAGTTCCCACCCTGTCAGCTCTTTCGCTGCCTGCGGGACGTCAACGGAATCGTTGAGCAGCTTCGCGGCGACCGAAAGGTAGGCCACGTTCCTCGCCGACGCGCTCCGGATGAGTGGTGTCGCGGCTTTCTGCATCTGCTCGACGCTCATCCGGAGCAGATTCGTTGTGAGTTCTTCCAGGAGAGGAAGGAATCGCTTCTGTTCGACGCTCTGGAACATCCGGTCGAACTCGACGTGGAATACATGCATCAGGAGGTCGGAGGAAATGAACACGGGAATCGTACTGTAGCTTTGTCCGTAATTGAACACGTAGAGATCGCTGTACCGATCTACCATGTCGTCGGTCCTGATTTCGGGGGCGGGGGGGACGTCCTCGACGAAGAATCCTTCCCGGGAGAAAACATTCATCTCGGCGGGCGAGAACTTCTGCCTGGATGTGGAATCGAAGAAGTTCCACGTGAGAGATGATGGAATGTCTCCCGGTTGCGGCGTCAGTGTGTCCGGCCAAGTGATGAACTTGATGATGACGGGTTTGCTCTGGGGGGAAAGTGCGGTGTCGTATGCCATCCCGACTGTCGAATCGGACCCCGCAGCCCCCTTTTTTTCTTCCGGCTTCTTGCTGCATCCGTTGGCGATCAGACCCGTAATGAGAAAAACGGTGGCAATCTTCAAAGTTTTCATAGTTATCTCTCAGGATGGGATATACCACAGCCCCGCAGACATTTCCCCGGCCAAGATACCAACGCGTGTCCGAAAACGCAACATTCCCTCGCGAATGACAGGTATTTGCCAGAACTGACCACGAGTGTCTCTCAACGAGTGGCTGCAGTTTCGAACATCACGCCGTTGTTAGGCGTGACCAACGATCCCGCCGCCTTTAGGCGGGAATTATTGCTATATTCCCATACCTGCCTCCGTTCTTCCAATGATACCATTCTACAAGCCTCGATATTGAAAGCAAAGGAGTGTGCATCATGCTGACACTTCAGGGTTTGACCCGTTCGCTCGCGCTGGTCTCCCTTTCATTCGTTCTCTCTGGATGTCTTGAAATCGAAATAACGACCCAAGTCAACCGGAACGGAACCCTTCTCCGGAGGGAAGTAGTATCCGGGGACTCCGCCGAAGTCCTGTCGCACGGGTTCATTTCGCCGGTCGATTCTACGTGGCAGGTGGCTTTTGAAGCTCTGAAGGAAAGGTCGTTCGAGCGGAAGGCCTCGAAACTCTTTTCGGGCCCGGAGGAGTTGAGTGCGGCCACACAGGACACGGTCTGGAATACGCTCCCCCTCCACGCTCAGGTGGAACGCAGGTTCATCTGGTTCTACACGGAGATCACGTACCGGGAGAGGTATCTGAAGTGGAATCCATTCGGGCTTATTCCTCTCGCGGAGTATGTCTCCACCTCAGACATCGCGCGAAGCATGGACTTCGCAACATCCGGTCACAAACCGGACAAGGAAGACAGCCTGGCCCAGGAAAGGATGGGCCGGAAATGGACCGAGTGGATGTACCGGGATATGTTTGAGGCCTACTACGCGGAACTCATCAGGGGGGTGAGATTGCTGAACGATCCGTCCCTCACTCCGGCGGCCGTTGCAGGGCACAAAGAGGAGATCTTTCGACAATGCGAGAAATGGTGGGCTTCCACCGCTTCCCTTGACACGATCGGGGTCGCTATTCAATCGATATTGAAGAATCCCAGAACCAGCGAGGCGATACGGGCCAACGCCCGGGGGTTCGCC
>DASVIU010000601.1:0-3561 GCA_036386275.1 Bacteroidota bacterium
TGAGGCGCCCTTCCGGCGTTGCTATCATAATCCCCGCTGCGTGCGCGAATTACCCGCTCCGGGGATCAAAGAGGTAGTGGAAGCCGACCGCGTCAGCCAGGGCCTTCACCGATGCTTCGTCACCCGTGAGGAAATGCCACCCGCGTGCGGCACCGGTCCGCCCGTAGGCATCGAGGTATCCTTCCTTCTTCTCCGAAGCCAGGGATGGTGTCTCGCGGGGATCGATGCTCACCGTTATCACCGAGAATTCCTTACCGGCGGAGAATGAAAGGCCACGAAACCCGTCCACCATGCCGTTCAGGACCTGTGTGCAGAGCATGGGGCACTGGAAATAGACAAGCGAGAGCACCACCGGTCCGGAGTGAAAATAATCGTTCAGTGTGACAGGCTTCCCCTGTTCGTCGCGGAAAACCAGATCGAGGGGAAGCTGGCCACCGAGCTTCTGGTCGATCCTCACCTCGTCGTACACCTTCTGGATTGGAATCTGCGCACCCGCCGTCGCACTTGCGACGAGACTTATCAAAAGCAGCCCTGTCCTGCACATTTTCGTTTTCCCTTTCACCGTGGGACATCCGCCCGGCTGCCCCGGACCGGTAGCCCTCTCCGGGCGAGGATCACCATAGCGCGCGCCACCGGGATTCGCACGAATCCGGAATCCCTGTTTACCCAGGCGTAGCCCAAGAGGACAGAATCCTCCGCCGCGCGCAGCCTGAGGAGATCTCCATGCGGATCTGTCTCGAGGCGTGGTTCCGGGGGAAGAATGCCAACGTGGGTGAATGTGCCTGGAACTTCCTCCGGATGGTAAGTCTGTTCACGCGCAAACATGTACATTCCCCAGGAGAGGAGGAGTCCAAAACCGACGAGCGCCAGCAATCCCGCCGCCGCAATCATGATATTCCCGAACCTGATGTCACTCTTTTCACCGTCCAAGTTCATTCCCCTCCCGCGGCGGCTGTCGGGAGAGGAAACCGCGGGTCACCCATCGGCACAAGCGGAGCCCCTTTCAATCGCCACGCAAATGCCGCGAGCCAGATTCCGCCGATGGCGACGGGGGCGACGAGATCAAGCCAGCGCACACGAAACACTCCAGGGCTGAACGCAGGGACAATGAGCCAGAACGTATCGGCAACGCGCATGACGATGAGAAGGAGGGCGACAAGCGCAAGGCTTCTGAGCGACCGTTTCGTCCTCCGGAACAACAGGAGAAGAAAAGGGAGGAAAAAATGAACGACCACGACGAAGAGGCAGAGGTTCGCCCAGCCCCCCCCCAGACGACGAACATACCAGGAGTTCTCGTCGGGGAGATCTGCCGACCAGATGATGATGTACTGTGAGTAGGCGATGTACGCCCAGAGAATGACAAATGTGAGGAGCATGTTCCCGAGGTGTTGGTAGCGCTGTTCGCTGACCACATCCGACAGTGGGCCGTAACTCACGAGGAAGCGGAGTGCAATGACAGCAAGCGCAAGCGCGGCGAGCACCTGGTTTACCACGAACAGGAATCCGTAAATGCTGGAGAACCAGCCCGGCTCAAGCGACATAATCCAGTCGATCGACGCAAAAGTCATTGTCATCACGTAGAGCGCGAGTCCCGGTGCACACAAAAGCCGTATGCGGCGTGTCAGACGCGGATCGCCGCTTGCGTCCTGCCGCCGCGACCAGGAACTGAGGAAGAATGCAGCGCAGATCCAGAACGAGAAATAGATGACACTACGAACGACAAAGAACGGTACATTCAGATACGCGCTCCAGACGTGCACCGGCTGAACCTCTCCTGGCCGGGCCCACGGATAGAGCACCCCCACCCCCAAAAGGATCGGGACAAAGAGCAGGGCCATAACCAGGATCGTCCACATGCCGGCCTCGATTATCCGCTGTATCATGAACCCCCAGCCTCCTGAGACCATGTGGTGCATCATGAGCAGGCCGAAACAGCCGAGCGTGAAATTGAAGCAGAAGATATATGCAAACAGATACGACTGCAGAGCGGCCTGAACTGAGGATACCGCCCCCGCAACGAGCGCGACCCCTCCGATCACCCCCCCGAGCGCTCCCAGTGTGCACACCCGGTCAAGCGCCTTCACCAGTCCCTGTGGATGGCTCATCGGCTCCCTACCGGAAAATGCACCCTGTCTGTGTCTGGGAGATCTGCCAGTGTGATCTTCTGGCTGATCTGTAGGCTGCGTATGTATGCGACGATGTCCCAGCGCTCCTCAACGGAAACGCTCGACGCGTAGCTGTACATCCTTCCAAACCCGGTGGTCATGACATCGAAGAAGAATCCCTCAGGTTCCAACCGAATGCTGTCGGCAAGAAGCGAGGGCGGGCGAGGGAACCCGCGATGCACCACCATCCCATTGCCGTCGGCAAGACGCCCGTGGCATGGCGAGCAGAATGTATCGAACCGGTCACGCCCCCGCAGCATGACCTCCATCGTCACAGGGAACGGGAATCCCCCGCTGATCTTTCCGTCTGCTTTCCCTGTCGCCATATATGCATTCGTGTCCAGATGATCCCGCGCCACAGTTCCTTCGACAATCGGCCTCGCTGAAGCGCCGTCCGGGAAGAACGGCTCGGCGGCAAGCGGCTTGTACTTCGGCTGATCGTACATATCGAGATGACAGCCGGAGGCGAGCCCTGCGACGAGCAGTGTGCCGAAGAGCCAATTCAGGTGCTTCACCCGAAGATTGCACCTCGCAATGAAAGGCATCGAGAGGCGGCCACGCGGTTCGGAGACAGGATGAGGGCGTTCAATTGTCAACGACATAGACTCCTCTCGGGTGCAGGCCTTCCAGGAAGCGTTCCGTCCCGGCGCGGTCGAACTTCGGGTCTGTAGCCTCGATACAGAGAAAGAACGTGTCCCGCGTCGCATGCTCGAACCGGGAGACGTTGAAGACCGGGTGGTACGGCTTCGGGAGTCCGTTTAGCGCGAGCATGCCGATGACGGCAGTGAGCCCGGCGCAGAGCACTGTTAGCTCGAATGTGATCGGTACGAACGACGGCCAGCTATTCAGGGGGCGCCCCCCTATGTTGAGCGGATATGCGAACACCGCTGCATAGTACTGCATGAAGAACCCCCCCAGGCATCCCACGATCCCACCGATCAGGACGAGAAGGGGAAGTCGCGTGCGCGGGACGCCGAGCGCTTCCGAAAGCCCTTCCACGGGAAACGGTGAATAGGCATCGATGATCCGGTAGCCCGCCTCATGTGCCCGCCCGGCTGAAGCGATGATCTCCCCGGGAGTATCGAACTCGGCCATCAGGCCGTAGATTGGAGTCCTGTTCATGATCCGCCCACTGTCCTCTCCTCTTTCCCCGCGGCCGGCCAGGGAAGGAGCATCCTGAGCTCGAACATCGAGATCATCGGCATGAGGCGGATGAACACAAACATGAGCGCCAGGAAAAGCCCGATGGTCCCTGCAAGCGTGGCGATATCCCAGAATGTGGGGTAGTACATCGCCCATGAGGAGGGGAGAAAATCGCGGGCCAGGCTTGTGACGACGATGACGTAACGTTCAAGCCACATCCCTATATTGATGACGATTGACACGCAGAAAAGCA
>DASVIU010000602.1:0-5704 GCA_036386275.1 Bacteroidota bacterium
ATCCCCCCTTCTCCTGCAATCCGTTCGAACTCTTTCATCCCCATCCTGAGTCTGCCGAGTTTCTGGATCTCTGCGACAATATGAGGTGCCTCACCTTTCAGGCGGGGGATGATGAGTGACCCCGAGAATGGGACCAGGTGAAAGAACGGCAGCCGGGCGAACCATGCGCGGAGGTGCTGCTGATGTCCGCCGTAGGCGGAATAGTAGGGAGGGAACCTTATCAGCAGCTTCCCGCCAGGCTTCAGATATTTCTTCAGTCTGGCGATCATCGCAGGCTTGTGATCGAGATGCTCAAACACATCATGGAGCGTCACGAGATCGAACTGCCTGGCGCCGAACGGAGGCTCGGCGGCATACACGTCCCCGGTGACAAACTCGATAGTGCGCAGGCCCCGCAGCGAGAGCGCCGTTTGAACACGCGACTCATCGATATCAAAACCCGCGCAGGATCCCCCCCTGTCGTGCAGGGCGCACAGGCCTCCCCCCTCGCCGCAGCCGACATCAAGGACAGCGGCCCCGGCAGGACGTACCCCCCAGGAATCGAGAAGGGGGACGATAAAGCGGTCGGCGACGTCGTACTCGTACCGCCAGTACTTCCTGTCATGATCGCTCACGGTCACGACTGACTCCCTCTCCCCGAAAGCCATCTCTGCTCGTTCCGGGCCAGTGTCATTGCGCGAGCCTCTCGATGGCAGCAACCAGGTTCTCCCACGAATATCGCTTCTTCTCTTCGCGGACCGTCAGGCGGAGCCTGGCCGTGTCCACCGACGTAAAGTACTCAAAGATCCTCCCGGCAAGTGCCCGGGGATCATTCGGCGGCACAAGAAGGCCGGTCTCTCCTTCGCGTACCACCTCTGAGAGGCCGCCGACGTTCGTCGCTATGACCGGCAGATCAAAATTATACGCGATCTGCGCTATCCCGCTCTGTGTGGCGGATGTGTAAGGAAGAACGACGGCATCCGCCGCCGAAAAGTAGTATTTCACCTCGTCATTCGGGACGTAATCAGACCGTACGGTGACCATTGTTTCCAGATCCAGACGGCGGATCCGGTCCCGGTAGGCCTGTTCGTCATCGTAAAACTCTCCCACCACCAGGAGTGCAAGATCCAGTCGTCCACGGAGAAGCGCGATTGCGTCGAGAAGTACCCCGAGCCCTTTGTATTTCCGGACGTAGCCGAAAAACAGCAGCACATGTTGCGCGGAGATCCCCAGCCGGAGACGAGCCTCCGCGGGGGAAACAGCAGAGCCGAACCCGTGGTACACGGGGTGCGGGACATACTCGTAGCGGGCACCGGGGAACAGCGTGAGCAGGTCCCGCTCGACGGCACGGGATTGAACAATAAAACCATCCGCGGCACGAAAGGCATAACGGGTGAACAGACGGTCCCCGGGGCGTCGCTCATGCGGAATCACATTGTCACAGATAAAGACCACCCTGGTGGCTGTCCCTTTCTTCACGACGCGTGCGATCGTTCCAAAACAGGGACCAAAGAACGGAAGCCAGTACTTGAAAATCAGCACATCGGGGAGACGGGACCTGATGGTGCGCCCCACCGATATCCAGTTGAAGGGATTGATCGAATCCACGAGGACGCTGCTCGGCACCCGGAACCCGTCCGCCGTCCCTTCTTCCTTCTGCGTCTTCCCGGGAAAAAGAAACCCGGGATACTGCCGGGTGAAAGTGACAACATCGACTTCATTGCGGGCGCTCAATTCCCTGTACAGCAGGGCGTTGTAATGCGCGATTCCGCCCCGGAGCGGATACGCGGTTCCCACGATCGTGATCTTCATGCTCTTCCGCCTTTTCGCGCAAGACACAGCAGGGAGAGCCCGATCGGCAGAGAGGAACGGGCGAGGATCCGCCGCTCGGCACGGAACACCCCGCGCAGTGTCGCGTTAAGGGGGCGGGGAGGAATATCGAGATCATTCGCTTCCCCGGTTCCCGTTACACGCGCGGCAACTCGTTTCACCCATGCGACCGGAAAGAGAAAGCAATTGAAAAACGTCAGATGTTCCACCGTAAACCCGGCATGTTCAACGAGGCGGCGGAGACTGCCCCGTGTATATCTCCTTTTGTGGTGGAGGATTTCGTCAAGTTTGCTCCAGAGGGAAGGG
Source organism: Bacteroidota bacterium (assembly GCA_036386275.1). Taxonomy (GTDB): domain Bacteria; phylum Bacteroidota; class Ignavibacteria; order UBA10030; family UBA6906; genus Fen-1273. The sequence goes on from DASVIU010000602.1 coordinate 2,116, forward strand.
AATGCCGGGACCGCGATCAGGACATGACCCCCTTCACCGAGAAGCCGGCGTCCGGTGCGGAGAAGTCCCTCGTCGTCCTCCACATGTTCGAGCATATCGAGCATGGTGATGAGGTCGAAAGGCTCCGAGGGGGGATACGAATCAAGCGTGCCACAATAGAGGCTTGTCAGCCCCCGTTCCCTGCAAAAAGCGATCGCCTGCGGTGCAGTGTCGGTGCCGAATGCCTGATACCGTCGGGAGAAGGACTCCAGGATCGCGCCCGTACCGCATCCGACGTCAAGCACCCGGGCCGTCGGGGGGAGGGGGAGCCGGGCATCGAGGTAGCGCAGGAGGATTTCCTTCCGGGCCGCATACCACCAGTGCTCGTTTTCCACCTCGTACAATTGCCGATAGACCTGGTCTTCCATCCCTTTAGAACCCGATTTTGTCCCGTATGACATACAGGGGACGCTTCTTCACTTCCTCATAAATCCGGCTGATATACTCGCCGATCACGCCGAGTGTCACCAGAATCATTCCGCCCACGAAAAGAATCGAGAGTATGGTGGATGCCCAGCCGAGGATCGCCTGATTCGTGAAGAGCTTTGCATAAATGACATAGAAGCCTCCGGCGAACGATGCGGCCGCGGCGATCAAACCGAAATAGACGGCAAGGCGGAGGGGTACGTTGGAGAATGAAAAGATCCCGTCGAGGGCAAGCTGGATCAGGCGTCCAGAGCTCATCCGGGGCTTCCCGGCGAAGCGAGGATCACGGTCATAATACACCGCGGTTTGCTGGAAACCCGCCCATGCCCGGAGGCCGCTGATATACCTGTTCCGTTCCGGCATGGCGCGGAGCACATCGACAACACGCCTGTCCATCAGCGAGAAATTCCCGGCATCCATCGGGATCTGGATCGTCGAAAGTGCATGGAGAATCCGGTAGAACGACCTGAACGCGAGACGTTTGAGAGGGTTCTCCTTGCGGCTCCTCTTCACGGTATAGACCACATGGAATCCCTCTTTCCATAGCCTGATCATCTCCGGGAGGATCTCGGGTGGATCCTGGAGGTCACCGTCCATCAGCACCACCGCGTCCCCCCGGGCTTCGTCCAGTCCCGCGGAGATTGCAATCTGATGGCCGAAGTTGCGGGAGAGCCGGATGATCTTGATCCTCGGATCCTTCGCGTGCATCGCGGACATGAGCGCGTATGAGCCGTCGCGGCTTCCGTCATCGATCAGGATCACTTCAAAAGGCTCGTCCAGCCCGGCGGTCGCCGCCATGAGGCGGGTTCGGAGCTCCGGCAGAATCTGTTCTTCGTTGTAAATCGGGATGATGACCGTGTACATCAGCGTCCTTCCTCCTGTAGGCGTTTTCTCCAGGGGGGGAACGTCACCAGCCCTGCAAGGCACACAACGAGGGCGGCGGCGGTGATCCATGCCCCTGTCACAAAAGGCGGAGGTGTGAACCGGAACTCGACGTGATGGGTTCCTGCCGGGAAGGCGATCCCCCGGAGATTGTAGTCCGTCCGCAGGATCTCCGTTTCGGAGCCGTCCACGTATGCTTTCCAGCCGGGGTAGTAGACTTCACCGAGGACCATGATCCCTTCCGTCGGGGACGCGGCTTCGATCTCCAGACGGTTGTCCTCGTAGGCCGTGACGCGCGCGTTCCCGTGAGGACCACCGGCCGGCGGGACTGTGTGGAGCGGGGAGTCCTGTTCCAGAATCGCCGTCGTCCTGTGGTTCCATGTCGAGTCCCTGAACGCCGCGGCGAGTTCCTCTTCCGTGCGCGCTACGCGGACATCATAGAGGAAATACGCGCGCGGCATGTACGTCGGGTTGGAGGCGAGAGAGAGGGTTCCGGTCTGCCTGTCGAATGATGTCCTGTACTTGACGTTCAGGAGATCAAATTTCCGGGTGTCGTTATACGGCGGAATCGCCCGCTGAAGCACGAGAGGAGTATACCCCTCCAGCGTAAAAATCCTGTTCACCATCCCCTGGTTCCGGTCCATGATCATGCCGTACTGGTTCCGTGTATTCACGCGGAACAGATCGTTCTTCATATCGTTGCGGATGAATCGCACAATCGGATCGGCCCGGTGGAAATAATCTGACGGGTTTGTCGAAGACGTGTTCTGATCGGACCCGAAGACAAACATGTCGATGAAGAAGAGGGCGGGGAGAACGAGAGCACTGCGCGTCAGCCAGCTGCTCTTTGCGCGGAGCGCCAGGAGGGCGCCGGCGGATACAAGGACAAACAGAAGCGTCCAGTGAGCCTCCTTCCTCATTGCCTGCAGGATTGCGGGATTGTTCGGGACGCCCAGTACCGGGTCCAGCGTTCCCGTCACCAGCGCAGCCCAGAGGGCGATGCCGGCTCCTGCCACCGACAGCAGGAGAAAACGGATGCGGCGGGATTCCGGCGAATTCTTCTCCCCGTTCATCATTGCCTGCAACGCAAAGGCGGACAGGAGCGACCCTGCCAGAGAAAAAAACACTCCCGCACGCGCGGGATCGCGGAATTTGGAGAAACCGGGAACATAGTCCAGCACCAGTTTATGAAGGATGAAACTGTTCCCGAGCGCAAACAGGAGCGTGACCAACGCCACGCCCCAGAAAAACCCGGCGTGGGGATTCCTGCGGACAGAGAGAGCGGAAATCACCATCAGCATCAACGGCAGGATACCGATATAGATGCAGGTCTCCCAGAAGTACCAGTACGTTCCGGGGCCCCAGTACGTGCTCCCCGCGGCACCGGCGGCCCCGAAAAGCTTCGGGACGAACAACGTCAGAAGCTGGAGCCATGCAAGAGACCCTTCGGTCGACTTATCGTACGTGATCTGCGCGCGTTGCGAGAGCGCGGCAAGCTCCGCCGTCGGGAGGAGCTGGATTGCTGCCACGGCCAGGCCCAGGCCCACGATCATCCCGGCCTTTGCGGCAAGCACGAACGCCGGCCGGGAAAGGAGAGCTCTCCCCCGGTGGGCGTTCAGGAGAAGAAACAGGAAATATGCGAAGAGGAACGTGTGAAAATAGAGCGATAGCTGCGGATACCCCGCAAGCGTCGAATGCCCGAGCAACAGAGCGCAGAGAAACGCCGGACGCCAGCGTGATTGTGTGAGGGAGATCCGGAAAAGCATTGTGACAAGGGGAAACCATGCCACCATGGTGATAATCTGCTGATGGATTGCATGGGTAATCATGAAACCGGAGAGCATGTAGGTCGCACCGGCGAACAGCGCGGGGGCGCGTTTCAGATCCAGAGAAGACGCCAGCAGGTACATCGCCCATCCGGCGAGAACATAGTGGGCGATGACCATGAATTCAAGCCAGTAGAAATTCAACCCGCCGTCTCTGACGAAGAGGGAGAGCGCGACACACGGGAGATAGAGAACCGTCGTCTGGACATCGGCCAGGAACGGCATGCCTGAAAACGTGTAGGGATTCCACAACGGGAGATGCCCCATGGCCATCGACGTGGCGGCAAATACGCGGACGGGGTAGCTGAAATACATCATATCCTCCCACAGCCACGCCTCTCCGAGAAGAATCCTGTGGAAGAAGAGAACAGTGATCCCGGCAAACAGGGCGACCGCCTTCCAATCACGGAGAGCCG
>DASVIU010000603.1:0-6849 GCA_036386275.1 Bacteroidota bacterium
AAATTTTCTGATCACCTGGGAGGAATTATCTGTTGTTTGGCGAGATCCGGCAGCAGGATCTGGCGGCAGGACATCGACTGCATGGACGGCTTTGGTCCTGCCTGAAATCGGCGGGGCTGTCAGATGCGACGAGAGGGGAACCTGGTGTAGTTGCCGACAGAAACGGACCGGGAAGTGAGGCCCCGGGCCCAGGGGATGCCGAGATCGCTGAAGAAACTCCTCTCCTGTACGGCCACGGTCATGTATTCATCCAACCCGCGGACACGGTGGAACATCCCTTTTGTCCCCGGAGGGAACATCTCCCAATCTTCGACAACCGAGACGCTTGACTCCGGAATCACGCCAATCTCCGGGCAGCTTTCGTGCATCGCGTTCACCGTGAGGGTCTGGGCGCGTGCGAGCTCCGGTGTGCACAGGGGGTCCCTCCCCTCCCGGAGGGCGAGCACAAAATCCCTGAATCCCTCATAGCGCCAGTTATCATGGACGAGGTTATCGAACTCCTCCGTCTTCCCGTCGCCGTACCTGATGAGCGTTTTCCCGTTGTCGGTCTGCCAGTACGCCGTGCCTCTCTCACATTCCAGACGCATGGAGGGGCCGTTCTCCCTCCCGTTCGCATGTGTCAATATCACGAACGCGCTGCTCCCTCCTATCGTCGTGAATCGCAGGAGCACCGTGTCGGGACCCTCGATCCTGTTCGCCCTGTAAAGCTCGGCCCGGATCTCCGCCGGGCTGTCCGCCTTCCCCGCTTCGGGCGAACAAAGGTAAAGGGCGTTCATCAGGTAATGCGCATGCGCGTTGTTGGCGGGGCTGTCGAGGATCCATTCCTCCCCCGCGCGCAACTTTCCCGCCCATTCGTTCCGGTTGTAGTAGGTTTCGCTCCGGGGCCAGCCACACATCAACGAAAGCAACCGGACATTCCCCAGCCGGCCGTCGACGATGCGCGACTTGAGCTGCTGGATGGAGTTACTGTAGATATGCTGGTAGCCGATGGCGATGCGCCGCCCGGTCTCGTTCTTTGCGCCAATAAGCGCGTCGACCTCCTGCACCGTCGCCGCAACAGGCTTCTCACAGTAGACATGCAGACCTGCACGCATGGCAGCGATACTGACGGGGACATGCATGCCTATCCCGATGGGAACGGTGAGCACGTCCGCCGTCGCGGCCGCCTCCGATAAAAACTGCGTGACACTGTCGTACAACGTGCAGCCCCGGGCGAGCAGCTCGCCGACCAGCTCCGGCCTCTGTCTCCGGTCGCTCTCCAGCGCAATTACCCCCACGAGCTTCCCCAGGCCCTGTCCGGCGATCCAGTCCACCGCCTTGATATGAACCAGCCCGTACCCGCCGAGGCCGACGACAGCGAAACGCAACGGTTCCAATGGTGGTCCGCTCACTTAATGAGCCCGAGCTTCTTTTCCGCCTCCGGCCCCGCTTCTTCCACGCTTAGATGTTTCCTGTCGAGCCGACCAAACTGTGCTGAAGGTACCTTCCCGACCGGATTATGGCGGTACGTGTCGACACCGCGGCAGAGATACGTTGTGAAGCAGGGGTTGACGGCGAGGTCGCATTTGACAATAGTGCTCGAGTACCGGATTGTGAGGCCCGCGCGGCGACGCGATGAATTATTTGCAGGGGAACCATGGACGAGCTTGTCGTCATGGATCGACACCTGCCCCGCACGGAGATTGAGGGAGACCGCGGAATCCTCACGGAACTGTCCCTGTTCACATTCAAGAGTTAGCACGGAATCCGTATCCGAGGAACGCGAATGCTTCAGGAGTCCCGCCCTGTGCGACCCCGGGATGACCTGCATCGCAGCGTTTTCCTCGTCTACGTCCTCGAACGCGACCCAGACCGTCGCGGATATTTTGGGTTCGAGCGGCCAGTAATAAGTATCCTGGTGCCACCCGACCGTGGAACTGCTGCGGGGAGGCTTGATGAAAAAGTTGGATCCCCAGAGATAGAAATCAGGGCCGAGTATGTCTTCGACATAGTCGAGGATGGTGCTGTTCGTGCATATGTCGTAGAGGAAGCGGCTGGTCTCATGCCACTCCCGTATATCCTTGGCATCCTCCCCGGGACGGAGGAGCTTCATCAGTTCGCTCAGCCCGTCGTTAAGATCCTTCACCTGTTCCGCACCGAACACGGGGGGCAATCCGATCAGGTACCCGTTCTCCTCATAGAATTTCCTCTGCTTATCCGTCAACCGCTTCCCCATAGCCCGACGCTCCTCTTTTTTGTATTATCAGCGGAACAACCCGTATTTTTTGATGTGCTTGTATGCCATGTAACCCACGGCGCCGACCTGAATAGCTCCAAGCGCTGTCTGAAATGGACTCAGTTTCTCATTCTTCATCTGGAGCCGGAGGGGGGACATGAGATCCGCACGGGGCTCAATGACCCCGCCGATGAACGGGCCAACGGGGCCCCAATCCCCCCCCAGGGACGTGAAGGAGGGATCGCGGAAGGGAAGCTCGCTTCCGAGCGCCGAGGGAAATAGAAACGTCGCCCGCCCGAGCGACAGGCCGGGATCCAGCAATATGATCCTGTTCGCCTGAGCGGTGTCAGCGAGAACGGCCCCCGGGTGTACCTGACCCTTCACAGCAAGAGCCGATGTGATGAACAGGAGAGCGAGAGTGACGATGCCCCGGATTCGCATGAGTGAATGTACGCCGTGAACAGAGGATAATCAAGCAGGGCACAGTCGGATTGCTTCGGCCGCTGGGTTGCTTCGCTACGCTCGCAATGACAGGCCTCGCAATGACAACCTGTGCTTCGCTCGCAATGACAACCTTCGGTTCGCTCGCAATGACAACCTTTTTCACTTTAGAGCAAGGACGACGACGGAACACGGGGGGAGCTGAACATGCAGATTCGTGCCGTCGAGCCGGGCTCCCCCGAATTCCGCCGGTTTCACGCGGGCCGGATCATCGAATGTGTTGTGATCCTGAACCTTCCCGGAAGCGAGTATCCGTCCGCTCACCGATGAGAATGCCGCGCCATGAATTTCAACAACCACGTCCTGTGAATGGCCCGCATCGATGTTCACGAGCGATATGTGCGTGGTGCCGCTCCCGTCCCGCGAGGCGGAGACAGAGACGGCGGGAAGTGATCTCTCTCCGATTGTATATGTGTCCCCCCGTACGCTTGCAGGGAGCATGAGCGCGTCATGGTGCACGGTGTACATCTCCATGACGTGGTAGGTAGGCGTCACGATCATCCGCTCTCCCTCTGTCAGCACTACGGCCTGCAAGACGTTCACCGTCTGCGCGAGGTTCGCCATCCGTACCCGGTCGCAGTGGTTGTTGAAAATGTTCAGGGTCACCCCGGCGATCATCGCATCGCGCATGGTATTCTGCTGGTAGAGGAACCCGGGGTTCGTCCCCGGCTCCACGTCATACCATCCCCCCCATTCATCGACCACAAGCGCGATTTTCTTCTTCGGATCGTACGTATCCATAATCGTTCCGTGCCGCTGCACAAGATCCTCCATCTCGAGCGCCCGGCGCATCGTCTCAAAGTACTCCGCTTCGCTAAATTCAGTGGCCGAACTCTTGTGGTTCCAGTCGACGGCGTAATGGTGGAGCGCGACCCCCTCGAGCAACCCCGGCGGGATGTCACGCATCAACACCTCTGTCCAGTGGAAGTCGGTGGAACCGGCACCCGAGGCAATCCTCCAGAGGGAGCCAGGTCTCCAGGAGGCGGGTATGAATGTCGCAAACGTCCTGTAGACGTTTGCATAGTATTCCGCGGTCATGTTTCCACCGCATCCCCAGGCTTCGTTTCCAACCCCCCAGAACCGGACCTTCCACGGCTTTTCCCTTCCGTTCTCCTTCCTCAGGGCCGACATGGGACTGACACCGTCAAAGTTCACGTACTGCACCCACTGGGCGAAATCCTGGACAGTCCCGCTCCCCACGTTGCCGGTGATATACGGCTCGGCCCCGATCTGCTCACAGAGATCAAGGAACTCGTGGGTCCCGAAGCTGTTGTCCTCCGTGACGCCTCCCCACCAGCTATTGACGATCGCCGGTCGTTTCGTCCGGGGACCGATGCCGTCTTTCCAATGGTACGTGTCGGCAAAGCAACCGCCGGGCCAGCGAAGGTTAGGGATCCTGAGTTTCTTGAGCGCCTCGACGACGTCATTGCGGATCCCCCGGGTATTGGGGATCTTCGTGTTCCCCTCCCCCACAAAATATCCTCCGTAGATGCACCTTCCGAGGTGCTCGGAGAAATGCCCGTAGATGTTCCTGCTGATCGTGTCCTTCGCGAGATCGGCGTTGATGACGACACGGTTCTGGCACGCAACCGTGGCGGGAAGGAGAAACAGAATGACCGGAAGAGCGGCCGGGAGGAGCCGGCCGGGACGTCGAATCAGAAGTCGCATACGAGTTTCCTTTTTATTGAGTGGAGGATCCTGCGACAGCCGCACACTGCTCACTCCGTCACCAGCACGGGGAAATGTGACGTGCGGAGCTTTTCATTCATCGGGGCGATCCGATTGTTCCGGAGCCCCTGCCATTGAGCAAGGAGATCCCCAAGCTCTTTCTGAAGGAGAACGGATGCTTCCACGGCCTGCGATGTGGGGGGAGCATCAGTATCCTGCAGGATCTCCAGGAGCGAGCGAAGCCCGGATTCCACACGTTTCAACGCCGGCCCGCCCCGGGCGCCGGCCGGGCCGCCGGTCAGCCCAGTTGAGCGGACCGGGGAACACAGGCCGCCGCCTGAACTCCCCTCCACCGCGCCCAAGCTAAGATCGAGCGCGGCGAGCGAATCTGCAATCGGACCCCGGGGAACGCCTTTGAGGAGCTCACCGATCTGCGACCTGATGATTCCAACCCGGGAGAGGACCGACCGGGCGGCATTCGCGCCGTTGTATGCACTCATCGAGTGCCGGAACTGCATCGCGAGTCCCGCAAGTGGGGTTGCGACACGGGGATCCATTTTCACTGTCAGCGGCTGGGAATACGTCCGGCCATCGGCGATCAGGTTGACCACATACCTGCCAGGGAGGACCCAGGGACCGAGGGGTTGGCGGGGGGTGTCATGGTAGATCGCCGACATCGGATACCCCGCCCGGACGCTGTCCGGAGGAGGATAGTGGAGGTCCCACACGAATCTCCGCATCCCCGGACCGGAAGGGAGGGCCCGGGATGGGCGGATCCAGTACAGGGGGATGTTCAGCCCGGCGGCATTCATGGAATCCGGCCCGTCGGAGCCTGAGAACCGGCGGACGAGCGCCCCCGTCGAATCACGGATCTCCAGCGTGAGAGGCTGCACAGGGGGAGAACGGAGAACGTAGTCGATGATCGCGCCATCGGGAGGATTCTCCCCTGCGGGCTCCTCCGGAGGAAGAGGCGTATCGGTATTCGTATTCCAGCGGACCCGCCAGGCCGCTTCCGGCCGGAAAAGTGTGACTTCCGATTCCTGAACCCGGGGATTGATCTGACGGAGCGGCGTGATGTCATCCAGTATCCAGAAACTCCTCCCGTGTGTGGCCGCGACCAGATCGTCGTCGTGGATGACAATGTCGCGTATGGATGTCGCCGGCATGTTGAGCCGAAGGGGCTGCCACGCATCGCCGTCGTTCAAGGAGAAATACACGGCCCTCTCGGTCCCGCAGAAAAGCAGGCCTTCACGCTCCGGATCTTCGCGTACAGAATTGACAGGCGCATCCTCAGGAAGTCCCGTCACGATAAGATCCCATGTCCGTCCCCCGTCGTGCGTGCGATAGATGTAGGGGTGAAGGTCGTCGCACCGGAAGCGGTTGACCGCGGCATACGCGGTCGATGTTCCGAAATGCGAAGCATCCATCAGTGAAACCTTGCTCCATGATGTAAGTCCTGCAGGTGTGACATCCCGCCAGGATCTCCCCCCGTCCCCCGTCACATGGATCAGGCCGTCGTCCGTCCCCGCCCAGATGACATTGATATCCCGGGGTGAGGGGGCAACCGTATAGATGACCCCCCGGCGGGGCTGGTTTTCCAGCGCGGCGGAGGCGAACACTCCAACGCTCGGCGGAACTGAAGGCCGTTCGCGGGAGAGATCGGGGCTGATGACCTCCCACCCATCTCCCCCGTTTGTTGTCTTGAACAGGACGTTCATCGCATAGTAGAGCGTGTGCGGGTCGACGGGAGAAAAGAGGACGGGCGCGGTGCGCAGCACCCTGTATTTCCCGGTTCGCACCACCTCCGGAGAAATATTCTGGACCTGCCCCGTCGACATGTCTGTACGCGTGATCCTCCCGCCGTAGATCATTCGGGGGTTCAGCGGATCCGGCGCCACGTAGCCATATTCATCGACTCCGACCGAATGCCATTCTCTGAACGTGATGCCGCCGTCGTTTCCCCTGCTCGCGATGCCAACGGACCCGCTCTCCTGCTGTCCACCATAGACCCGGTAGGGAAACTGGTTGTCGGTGATGACATGAAAAAGCTGCGCTGTCGGCTGGTTGTACCAGGAGCTCCACGACTCACCCCCGTTGACAGTAATCGTCGCCCCCTGATCCCCCGCAATCAGCATGATCTGCGGGTCGCCGGGGTTGATCCATATCGAGTGGTAGTCATCCCCCCCCGGAGCTCCCTTTATCCCCGTGAACGTGGCACCGCCGTCGGAGGATCGCCAGGTAACAACGTTTGCACAATAGACGATATCAGGGTTCTTCGGATCGACCTTCACTTCTGCAAAATCGTCTCCCCGTCCCCAGAGGCGCCCGTCCCCGTTGATGCGCCGCCAGTGTTCCCCCGCGTCATCGGATCTGAAGAGCCCGCCGAATTCGGGGCGGGCGGAGACAAGCGCATAGATGCGGCCCGGCAGGGACGGGGCGACACAGAATCCGATCCGCCCGAGTCC
>DASVIU010000604.1:0-3172 GCA_036386275.1 Bacteroidota bacterium
TGAAGCGAGCATCTCCGAATTATGTTCGAGCCCGTCTATCAGAAGTATGTGCCTGTGCTTGGCTGCTTCGCGACGGCAGGCGTCCCCGTACTCTCCAGAAATGAAGCGGCCGATGATCACCGCCGGGTGGTCGATCTCCGCGAGCGCCTGGATGAGAGCCAGGACATTCTTCCTGACGTGCCCCGTATGTCCCACGTTCAATATGAAATCCCGCACCCCGTACTTCTCGACGAACGGTGTGGGGTCAGCGGTGTAGAAGCGTTCGTCGACACCATTCGGCACGACAGTGATCTTTCCTGGTTCGACTCCCATTCCCTCGCTTAAGAGCTTTCCTTCCGCAGCGGTGTTCGGCAGCACGCGTGACGCCCATTGACAGACGTCGGCAGTGATGGCATAATCGAACCAGAGGCCCTTCCCCGCCCGTTGAATCAGGCGGCCCCATCTGAGGGCCCTCCGGACGAACGCGGTCGAGTGAAGACTGAAGACGATCGGCGAGACGATCAAAGGGATCCCCAGTGCGTAAATCTCCCGGGCGAGGTGGTAGGTCCCGATGTTCGCAGCGAAGAGGTGAAAAAGGTCGGTCTCCTCCTTCCTGAGACGAGTCCATGGGTCAAAGAACCGGACATCCACGCCGAATTTTGGGAGGTGCTTGGCCGTGTTCCGGATTTGAGTGCTCGGCCCTCCATGAAGGATGGAAACGGCCTGGTAGCCTGCCAGCGTTACTCTCATGGAAACCTCCGTTGCAGACGTGTGAACTGGCGTCCGATCTCGCCCCGGAGATCGAATTCCCTTATCCGCGTTATGTCCGCAGGGGGAACGTACGGGATGACGCCATGCCGTTCTTTGCCTGACCCCCCCTCCAGGAGCGGAACGATACTCTCCTCCCCCCCCTTCCAGCTGACGCACACAGTCACGTCGCTTCCAGCGGCACCCGGCGCGACACCCTCGATCGAAGTGACGACAGAATCCCCGTTCAGCCGGATCGATGGGCGCAACGCCCGACGGGTGCTCCACCAGGCCGCGTACTCCCCCAGCGTGACCGGTCGCGCGCCCGTGCTCCGCAGGTGATCACAGAGATCACGAACGACGTCCCATTGCCTGTGTCCCGGGTGATGGTAGAAGAAAAGCGGTTCCTGGCGTGAGAGTTTCTGTGCGACGACGTCACGGAAATACTGGCTCATCTGGGCCGGAGTAAAACCGGACCGCCGCATGCTCCCGATTGCGATAGGATGAACCGGTATCTGCATTGTTGCATACCGGCCCGTCCGGGTGACAGGATAGTGCGGGAGCGAATCATAGGCCCATGCGAACTCCGAGGAATACCGGAACCCTGACCGGTCGATCGCCCTTCCGAAATCGGGGCTCCAGAATCCGAACGGTGCCGCAAACGATGACGGGTCAAGGCCCGACTCATTCATCGTGGAGAGCCCCCGACGGATATTCTCTTCGTCTTTTGCACTATCGAGGTAGATCCGATGGTCAAAACAATGCAACCCAATCTCCTGTCGTTCCATCTCTACAAATCGCCTGAGCCATGTTCTGTGGCTTCCGGCGTCGACAAACCACGTAAAAGGAACATCCGATTCAGAGGAGATCCTGTAGAGCTCATCGATTTCGTCCGGAGTCCCGTTGTCGGTGTCGATGCGGAATGCGAACACGCTCACCGCGTTGGCGGGAAACGGCGAGAGGGAGGCAAAGGGGATGCCTCTGCCATGATGGAGGTATTCCAGGGCCCCCCTGACAAAATGCAATACTTCGTTTTTGCCGACGCGCGAGACCCTCTCCGACGGAAGTCGTTCCTGCCGGGCGTAGAAGTATCGCTCGACGGCCCTGAAATCCTCCATCGCTTCTCCCGGATCAAAGGGGGTAACAACCGCCAATCCTCCAAGGAGCTCGCCCGCGAAAACAGCATAGACATTCTCGCTGGTCCTCAGGCAGTTTGCCTCGCGCGGGATGGACCCGGTTTTCTCGATGTCCAGCAGGGAGAGTCCCCGGATGCGGCCGCCGGGCTCCGGGGTCAGGTAGCTCAGCCTGAGGGGATCCCGTGACTTTTCAAGCAACGCTCCCAGATAGACCGACGATCCAAGAATTGCCCCTCCGCTCCGAAGATACTCCCGCACAAATACCAGTTCATCTCCGTTCAATTGCCTCGCAACCGCCAGTGCGCTGAACGTCCCCGGGGGAGAGTCGGGTGGAACGGGATGAAGCACCGGGACACCGGCCTGGCAGAGGAGTTCCTCCCACCCCGGCGAGTTGCCTATCATTCCCACACGGAGGTTCATATGAGCCTTTCGCGAAGATACCGGATCTCCTGCCGTGGGACCCCGTTGATGGTGAACAGGACGATGACGAAGAAGGCAGTGGACGCGACGAAGGATGTCAGCGGAGGGAGCCCCGAAAGAGCAAAGGCTGACCCGGCCATGGCGATTCCCGCAATTGCCGGCTTGAGCAGAAACCGGAATGAAGGGAGGGGTGCCACACGGTAGGCAGCGCGTATCAGCAGGACGAGCATAACCGCTTCCCCTGTGATGATCCCGGCCCCTGCTCCCTCAGGACCGAAGAGCACGGTGAAGACCACAACCATGATGCAGACAATGAGCGCGCCCCCACTGACGATCAGTGAATATGTCCTGGTCCGCCCGAACGCGACGAGGGTGCAGATCATTATGGAGTTCAGGAGGGTCAGTAGGACATACCCTGTCAGAACGCGGACGACAGGGACGGCCCCCTCATAGCCGGGACCGAATACCAGGAAAACGGCTTCATGGGCGACGATACATGTCCCGATCAACACTGGGACCATGAAGACGATAATTGCCGTGAGCACCGCGGAAAGGAGTGCCGGGTATTCCGCAGACCTGGCAACGGCATAGCGTGTCGCCACCGGAAGGAACAGGGAGTTCAGGGTCCTGTCGACAAGGAGGAGGAGAAAGATCAGTTTCATCCCTGCACTGTAGATGCCTGCATCTGCATTCGACAGAAGGATGCCGATGACGATGGGCGGAAGGTTGGACACGCTCTGCGCCAGGAACATCGCCGTTCCCGCCGGAACGTTCGCCCGGAGCACCTGCAACCATGCGGAAGGGTCCCAGCCCACCTCGGGAAATCCGAATCGCCGACGGTACATCACGCCGAGCAACAACGTGCCTGCAGCGTTCCCCGCCAAAAATGC
>DASVIU010000605.1:0-4178 GCA_036386275.1 Bacteroidota bacterium
TCGCTCTTCTCGCCACACAGATCGGATTTGCCTTCTTTACGTATTTCCTCCTCTCCGATTGACGGGCAGAGGCACGGAAACCTCCCTCGTTTCTTGACTTTCATCACACGAGAACCTATATTTCGTGGAATATTTTCCAGAGTCCCAAGGGTCGCTAAACCCGACCGACATTCCTCCCTATCCTGAGTGAGGTTACTCTGAATGCAGCAGTGAAGGACGAGATAGAGTTTCTCAAAAACGTCCCAATTCTGTGCGATCTGGAGCCGATGGACCTCGACACGATCTCCAAGGTTGGGGTCCGGAAGAAGTACAAGAAGGGGAGCATCATCCTTCTCGAAGAAGAGGCTGGCGCCGCACTTTTTGTCATCGTGTCGGGGAAGGTGAAGATTGTCCGGATGGACGACGACGGCCGCGAGGTGATACTCTCCATTCTCGGAGAGAGCGACTTCTTCGGCGAAATGGCCATTCTCGACGGCCTCGCGCGTTCCGCGAGCGTCGTTGCGATCACCAAATCAGAGCTGTTCATGATCCACCGGCGGGATTTCCTCAAGCTCCTGCACGATTTCCCGTCGGTGGCCATCGCGCTCCTCAAGGAGCTGACAATGCGCCTCCGGAAAGCGGACGCGCAGATCAAGAGTCTTTCGTTGAAAGATGCCGCGGGGCGGGTGGCGAATGTCGTGCTGCAGCTCGCCGACGACATCGGGAAGATCCGGAAGGGGAGAGTGGAAATCGACGAGCTCCCCCTGCAGCAGGACCTGGCCAACATGGCGGGAACTTCCCGCGAAACCATTTCGCGGATGATCCACGCTTTCATCCGGGAAGGTCACCTCGAGATCGAGCGGGGCAAGCTCATTATCAACGACTACGAAAAATTCAAGTCGCGCTATCTCTAGGATCTCTGTCCTTCTCCCGTTCTTTCTTACCCCGACCCGTACTGCATGGATGGTAAAGCGGATCTCCATCTTCACACAACGTTTTCCGACGGCGCTCTCTCTCCCAGCGAACTCATCGAACGCGCCAGGCAAGCCGGCCTGACCACCATCAGCATCACCGACCACGATCACACCGGGGCCCTCGACGAGGCGACGGCTTTCGCCGCACCCAGAGGGATCGTCGTGATCCCCGGCGTCGAACTGAGCACGATCGTCGGTGAAGCCGATGTGCACATCCTCGGGTACTTCATCAATCACCGGGACAAGCGCCTGCAGGAGTATCTCGAGCTTTTCAGGAGCGAACGGCGGAAACGGGCGGAGAGGATCGTCGGGAAGCTGAACGGGATGCATATGCCGCTGACAATCGCCGCGGTCCTGCGCCAGGCAGGCACGGGATCGGTCGGTCGTCCCCACATCGCAACCGCGCTGGTGGAAGAAGGGCTGATCGGAACATATCAGGAGGCGTTTTCGAAATACATCGGGTTCGGGAAGCCCGCGTACGAAAAGAAGTACCTGATCTCGCCGCGCGAAGCGATCGCGCTGATCGCCGCATCCGGCGGATTGTCGTTTCTCGCGCACCCGTCGACGTTTATCAACGAGGGGGTGCTCCAGGAACTCATCGACGCAGGGATTGACGGAATTGAAGTGGTCCACCCCTCGCATTCGCCGGAGCTTGTCGCGCACTACAACGGCATCGTCAGCGAGTATTTCCTCCTCGCCAGCGGCGGCTCCGACTTTCACGGGGGGAAGAGAAACGACAGGGAAGTGATCGGAAAGTACTTCATTTCAACCGAGTACGTGGACATGATGCGCCGGCGGCTGCGCTAGACGCCGGACAGGCGAATTCGAAGGAAGGGGAAAACAGATGCACACAATCGAAGGGAAACTCCTCGCACGCGGACGCTCGTTCGGGATCGTCGTGAGCCGTTTCAACGGCCTCGTGACTGAACAGCTCCTCCAGGGCGCTGTCGACTGCCTTGTGCGGCACGGTGCGGAGGGGGACGCGATTTCCGTCGTCCGCTGTCCCGGGTCCTTTGAAATCCCCCAGGTCGCCATGCGTCTCGCCGGGGGGGGGAAGCTCGACGCGGTGATCTGCCTGGGGTGCGTGATCCGCGGAGAGACACCGCATTTTGACTACATAGCCGCGGAGGTGGCAAAGGGGGTCGGCCAGATATCCCTGCAGACCGATACTCCGGTGACGTTCGGTGTGTTGACTACCGACACACTCGAACAGGCGCTCGAACGTGCCGGCGCCAAGGCGGGGAACAAAGGGTGGGACGCGGCTCTCTCGGCAATCGAGCTTGCGGACCTGAAGGCACAACTCTCCGAAGGGAAGAAAGGCTCGAAGCACTGACAGGAGCGGACCCGCGAGACCGCGGGTGCGGCGTTCGTCCTGACGGGGCGAAGGATATGAAGACGCGAGGGTGGCGCATTCTTGTATTGTCCATCCTGGGGACCGGAGCGCTCTACGGCGGCACGGGCACCTGGGAGAACTTCACGTCGATGAAGGATGTGAAGGGGGTCGCGAGGAGCGGACACAGCTACTGGGCTGCGACGAGCGGCGGATTGTTCCGCTGGGACGAGGGGACGGATTCCTACCTCAAGCTCACCAATGCCGAAGGGCGTCTCAGCACGGACCTCACCGCTGTCGGCATCGACAGGAACGGCGACGTGTGGGGGTGCGCCTCCACGGGGATGATCCACCTCTACACTCCTTCCACGGGACTCGTCCGCACAATCTCCAACATCGTGGAATTTCCGGGTCCCACCGACAAAACGATCAATGCGGTGATCACCGCCGGCGACACGGTCCTCCTCTGCAGCGATTTCGGCCTGAGCGTGTACAGGCTCGACCGGGGGGAATTCGGGGACACCTTCACGTCGTTCGGTGCGATTCCCGCGAACAACCGTGTTGCCGTCTACGGCGCCGTGATCAGCGGCGGGCGAATCTGGGCGGCTGTCTCGGATGGGATCACAGGCAACTACGTCGTCTGGGCGAACCTTTCCAGCCCGAACCTCCTCGACCCCCAGCAATGGACCCTCCAGCAGGTCGGCCCCGCGGGATCAATACCGCGGGCACTCACGGTATTCAACGGCCGCGTCTATGCGGGGACGACATCGGGCCTCTTTTATTACGACGGGGCCGCCTGGCAGGGGATCCCCTCTCTGTCCGGCGTTTCGATCATCGGCCTGAGCGCCTCCTCCGCGTCGCTCGGCGTGTGCACGGCGACAAAGCTCGTCTACACCGTCGATTCAGCAAACACCACACATGCCTACGGCCCTCCCCTCCCCTTCACACCGACGTCCCTCGTGGCCGGGAGCAACGGCCTGCCATCAGCAGGCACGCTGAGCGGCGGGATAGAGATCTACGGCGCATCATGGATTTCGCATTTTCCGAACGGACCCAACTCCAACCAGTTCAATGACGTGGCCGTCTCGCCCAACGGCACGCTCTGGGGCGCGGGGGGGGGGTTCTACGGCCCGGGGACCGGGTTCGGATTTTACAGGTACAACGGGCACGACTGGAAATCGTTTACACCGGCCAACAGCGTGCTTCCGGATGACGAAGTCTATCTCGTGTCCGTCGGGTGCAACGGATCACTCTGGGCAAGCACCTACGGCCGCGGCAGCGTCGAGATCCCCGCGGGATCCGATGTGATCGACACCGCCCACGTCTTCGGGCGCAATGTGGGGATGCTGGGACTTGCGAACAACTTCAACTTCCTCGTCACGAGCAGCGTCGTATGCGACAGCCGCGGCAACTTCTGGACTTCGATCGTGCTCCCCGCGGACAGAAATGTGCTGGCTGTCCGCAAACCTGACGGGACATGGCGGCATCTCCCCGTCATCGTCGACGGCACAAAGGTCGACAGGCTCCAGGACAGACCCGTCAACAGGTGCCTCGCCGTGGACGCATCGGACAACCTCTGGGCCATTGTCAAGGACCCGGCGCTCAAAGGGGTCGTGGCGCTCGCCAACGGCGGGACAATCGACAGCATCGCGGCAGTCCACCTGACCAGCGCAAACGGATTGCCGAGCGACAATGCTTCCACGATCGTGGTCGACAGGGATAACGAAATCTGGGTCGGGACAGACCGGGGGATCGCCATCATACTTGATCCCTCAAACCCCCTGCGAACCGGGGGGATCGCAACGTACAGGCCAGCGAACGGCCTGACTGTGAACGCAATCGCCGTCGACCCGCTCAATCAGAAGTGGGTGGCCACTTCCGAGGGGGTGATACTG
>DASVIU010000606.1:0-1665 GCA_036386275.1 Bacteroidota bacterium
AGGCAGGAGGTGGCAGCGGCAAGAAATCCCGCGCCGGTCAGCATCATTTGAAATCCTTTCGCGAGAAGAGCAGACACGCCAGCAAGAGCACCGCCCCCCCGTAGCAAAGAAGGTACCCCGTCGCGGGGAGCAGGATCGCAGGCGAGCGGACTACCCCGTACACCACCCCATTCTTCCCGTTAAAATACTCCAGATTCGGAAGCGCATAGAAAAGGACCTTCGATACCCATCGCACTGCACCGGAATCCGCCCGCCCGCCGAAAACAAGAAGATCGTTCGATACGTGGCCGATGAGGAACACGGAGAGCGTAAACATTGCGCTCAACACCGGAGTCGTGAAGGTTGAAAAGAGGGAAGCAAGACAGATGAGCATGACGAGCTCCATGTAGATTCCGCCGGACGCAATCAGAATGCCCGTTTCCGGCTCCCTTCCGTACCCTGCGTGCACCAGGAACAGCGTGATGGACATGACGAGCGTCGTCAGCGCGAGAGTCAGGCTGAGCCCCAATGCTTTCCCCACGATGAACTCCCACCGCGGGACCGGCCTGGAGAGGATAAGGTAGACCGTCTTCCGCTCGACTTCCTGGCTGATCAACGTGATCCCGACGAACACCGCCATGATGACGCCGAAGACATGGATGGATGCCAACCCGACGTTTGCGATGATCCGGGTCAACTCCCCCACGGACAGGCCTGCAAGGAAATAGGAGATCCCGATGACGAGAAGGGCAAAACCGAGAATGGCATAAAGGATCTTGTTGCGGATCGTCTCGCGGAAGGTGTTCGCGGCGACGGAGAAGATCCTATTCCCCATGGCCACCTACGCGCTCCACGTAGATTTCCTCAAGATGTTTCTTGACCGGAACGCACGAGCGCACCAGTGAGCCCGCACGACGGAACTCCTCGATCCACCGGTTGGCTTCCTCCTCGTCCCCGGCCTTCAGGACGAAGGTGTCCCCTTGGTACATGCCTGACCCTGGGGGCAGCCCCACGGAGGAAACCCATTGCTGTGCCGGAGGAGGAGAGAAAACGATCTCGACGTATTGGATCCCTCCTTTTCCCATCAACTCCTCCACCGATCCCTCGGCAACCTTTCGGCCATGATGGATCATGATGACCCGGTCGCACAACGCTTCAACATCGGAGATAATGTGAGAGCTGAAAAAGACGGTCTTTCCCGCGGCCTTCAGTTCGTGGATGATGTTTCGGACTTCCATCCTCCCCATGGGGTCCAGCCCCGACATCGGCTCGTCGAGGATGACAAGCTCCGGGTCATGCAGGAGCGCCTGCGCCAGGCCCAGCCGCTGCATCATCCCTTTCGAGTACTTCCGGATGGATGTCCGCCCAGCCCTTTCGATCCCCACATGCGCCAGCATGGCACGGGAGCGATCTGCGATTTCCCTGCCCCCGAGACCGCTCAGGTGGCCGCAAAGTCCCAGAAACTCCAAACCCGTCAGGTACTCATAGAAGTACGGTTGCTCCGGCATGAATCCAACGCGTCGGTGGAACTCCGGCCTCTGCCCAATCCTCTCTCCGAAGATACTGACGGTACCCGAGTCCGGGAAGGAAAGACGGTTGAGCACCTTGATCGTCGTGGTCTTCCCCGCACCGTTGGGTCCCAGGAATCCCACGATCTCGTTTTCTCCCACCGTGAAGGAGAGGTCG
>DASVIU010000607.1:0-11834 GCA_036386275.1 Bacteroidota bacterium
GCATCCCCCGTCCCCCTCCCCCCGCCGAAGCCTTGATGATGACAGGATACACGATCGACCGCGCAATCGCGCGCGCCTCATCGACGCTCGTGAGCACGCTCTCGCTCCCGGGGACCACGGGGACACCGGCTTTCCGCATCGTTTCTTTTGCGACCGCCTTGTCCCCCATCGCACTGATCATCGCGGGGGTCGGACCGATGAACTTGATTGCCGACGTCGTGCATATCTCGGCGAATCCCGCATTCTCCGCAAGGAAACCGTACCCCGGATGGATCGCGTCCGCCCCGGTTATTTCGGCGGCGGCGATAATACGGGGAATCTTCAGGTAGCTTTCCCGGCTGGGCGGAGGCCCGATACAGACCGCCTCGTCAGCGAACCGGACATGGAGCGAATCCCGATCCGCCTGGGAATAGACCGCCACGGTCTTGATCCCGAGCTGCTTGCAGACCCGTATGATGCGGAGGGCGATCTCCCCCCGGTTCGCGATGAGGACCTTCTTGAACACCCCTGCTCTCCTGAATATCAGATCATGGCTCTACGACTTCTCGACCAGGAAGAGGGTCTGGTCATATTCGACCGGCTGCCCGTTCTCGACCATGATCTTGACGATTTTTCCGGCGACGTCGGCCTCGATCTCGTTCATCAGCTTCATCGCCTCGATGATGCAGAGAACGGCTCCCGGATGGATCACGCTCCCAACCTGAATGAAGGGGGCCGCATCGGGAGCGGGGGAACGGTAAAACGTGCCGACGATGGGAGACTTGATCTCGTGGAAGGGGGTCGTGGTGACCGGAGGTGCGGACTGGGCGCCGGCTTCCGGAAGGGACGCCTGCGGCGGAGGGGAAGTGCCCGGCCCGGGAGGAGGCGCAGCCTGGGGGGCGTACGGTGCCGGGTACACGGGGGCGGCGTGAGGGTTTTTCGCGACGCGGATCTTCTTCCCCTCCTCTTCAATCTCGATCTCGTCGACGGCGCTCTCGGAGAGAAGCTTCACCAGCTTCCTGACGTAGTTTAGATCCATGCGGTCTCCGCCTTGGTCACATGTTCACGGGTGGACAGAAGCGCGCACCCGTCCTTCTACCGGCTCCCCCCGCACGGATTTCATGCCTTGACGCGCTCGATGTATTCACCCGTCCTTGTGTCGATCTTGACGACGTCCCCCTCGTTGAGGAACAGGGGAACGTTCACCGTTGCACCGGTCTCCACGGTTGCGGGTTTCGTCCCCGCGTTCGCGCTGTCTCCCCGGACCCCCGGAACGGTTTCCGTCACTTTGAGCTCGACAGTGATCGGGAGTTCCACCCCTGTGATATCATTCCCGTTGAACAGTATGTCCACCGACTCTCCGTCCTTGAGGAATTTTGCACCTTCACCAAGCTGTTCGCCGGAGACGGACAGCTGTTCGTAGTTCAGCTTGTCCATGAAGACATAGCCGGTGCCGTCCCTGTAAAGGAACTGGAACTCTTTCCGCTCTATGCGGATCGTGTCGATCGACTCGCCGGCCCGGAACCGGTTTTCGATGACCTTGCCGCTCTTGAGGTTTTTCAGCTTCGTGCGGACGAATGCCCGCCAGTTTCCCGGGTTGACATGCTGAAATTCGATGACCGTCCAGAGCTCGTTGTTGTATTTGATGACCAGGCCCGGCCTGAAATCAGAGGTCGAAGGCATAACCCGCCGCACAATGATGGGAAAATGGCGAAAATGAGAAGAAATATACAGACTACTGTGCTGAAAGTCAACCTGAGGCAGGATTCACCCGATTGAGTATTCACCCGTAATAGGCGATATTGAGTTTTCACACTCCGGGCATCCCCAACATGCGAACCGCGATACTGCTGCTTCTGATTCTTCCGGCCTGCGCACGGCCGGCGGGAGGGTCCGCCGGGCCCGTCAGAGAGAGGACCGCGCGCCTTTTTGCGGCGCTCGTCGAGACCGCGGCGAAGAGCAGGCAGGCGGGACTGGACAGCGCCCGGGCGGAAGCTGCGGCCGATTCGGTGCTGAGGAGCGAAAACGTTACGCGGCAGGAATTTCTTTCCGATGTGCGTGACCTGAACCGTGATGTGACGCAGTGGCTGGAGGTAAGCGAAGGAGCGGCGCGCATACTCGAGCAACGGCTGGCCGCCCGCGGCGGAAAGTAACAATCATTCCAGCGTCGTATCCGGATGGGCCTTCTTCAGCGTGAAGGCGAACGTGCTCCCTTTTCCCACCTGGCTCTCGACCCATATCTGTCCCCCGTGTGCTTTGACGATCTCCCTGCAGATCCAGAGCCCGAGCCCCGACCCCTTGATCTCCTTCGCCTGAGGCGTGTCGACGCGCGAGAACTTCTGGAACAGCTTCCCCTGCTGGTCCGCCGGAATCCCGATCCCCTCGTCGGTCACAGCGACGACAAGCTGCTCGGCCGAATGGTGCGCCGCCCGTATCGTCACTTTTCCCCCCGAGGGGGAATACTTGACGGCGTTCGAGAGAAGATTCTGCAGGACCTGGCGCAGCTTCGTCTGGTCCCCGCGAACGAACGCCACGCGCGGGTCGACCTCGTAGTTCACGGTGTGCCTGCCGGAGATCGTGACCATGGAGATCGTGTCCTTGATAAGGCGCTCCAGGCTGACCGTGTTGAAGAAATAGTTGAGCTGTCCGGCCTCCATCTTGGTCATGGAGAGCGTGTCTTCCGCCAGCCGGATGAGCCTGTTCGCCTGATCCACGATTACGGTCAGGTATTCCCGCAACCGGCGCGTGTCCACCAGGTCGGGCCTCTTCAGAAGCGCGCTGGCCGCCAGGACGATGCTCGCCAGGGGCGACCGGAAGTCATGCGAAACGATCCCGAGGAAATCGGATTTCATCCTGTCGAGTTCGGTCAGCTTCGCATTCGTCCGTTTCAGCCTGTCGTAGAGCTGCGCATTCTTGATTGCGCTCCCCATCTGGTCGCAGACCGTTTCGAGAACGATCGCGTCGGTCTCGTCG
Source organism: Bacteroidota bacterium (assembly GCA_036386275.1). Taxonomy (GTDB): domain Bacteria; phylum Bacteroidota; class Ignavibacteria; order UBA10030; family UBA6906; genus Fen-1273. The sequence continues at coordinate 2,953 of DASVIU010000607.1, forward strand.
AAAGCCTGCCGGCGCGCGTCCTCGACGTTCAGCACGCCCACGATCTCGTGTTCCACCCGGATGGGGATCGCCATCTCGGAGCGGGTCTCCGTGTAGAGGTTGGAGATGTACCGCGGATCCTGTGTCACGTCCCCCGACATCACCCGCTCGTCGTGGCTGATCGCCCAGCCGACGATCCCCTCGCTGAAATTCTGCCGGTAGCCCGCAGGCAGGAAATCGACGTGCGTCCCTGAGTGCGCCACAAGGTACGCTTCCTGCCGGGAACGGTCGACGAGAAATATCGACACATCGAAAAAACTACACGTCTTCCTTATGGTTTCGGCGGCAGCCGACAGGAGCTGGTCCAGCTCCAGCGTGGAAGTGAGGTCCTCGGCGAGTTCATTCACGAGTTCGATCTGAGAGATGCGCCGTTGCGCGTCATCGATCATCGCGTTGTTCTGCAGGGCGACAGCCACCTGCGTGGCAAGGAGCTGGGCGAGCACAATGTCCCGCTCCCCGTACGCCGCCCGCTCTTCCGAGGCGATCCCCAGCGTCCCGATCGTCTCATCGCCGGTCCGCAGGGGGACCATGAGCAGCGTGCGAATCCCCGAAGCCCTGAGCAACGACTCGGGGACACTTTCCCCGGCCGCGACGGGTTCTTCAGGAGGATCACCGCCGGTCTCCGTCAGATCGAGGCAGAGAGGAGACTGGTTCAGTATGACGGTGCCGGCGACTCCCGCGGAGGCAGGGTGACGCGCCCCGTCCTTCAACGCGGACTCATCCGGCGACGACAGGGAGATGATTGTGTATTCGGTATGGAAGTTGTCGAGGATGCATGCGAAGCAGACGCGGTGCGGAAATATCCACCGGACCTCGTTCCGCAGGACACTCATGATCTCGTCCCTGCTCCGGGCGGCGTCGATCTGGAGAGCGATCTCATGGAGCGTGCTGACTCTGCCGGTGAAACTGTCCGGGGGAACGATCGAGGGACCGCTCTCTGCGGGTGCAAGCTCCTTCGCCGCGGCGATCCCGGCGAACGGGGGGTCGGCCGGATGCTGCTTATGCTGGTCTGTCATTGTCTGGTAAGGGAGGATTTCGCGCGCAATGATCGCTCTAGTTGACCTCGCCGATGAACACGGCGGGCTCCTTCCTTCGTTTCAGATACGTCATGACGCCCCCGGCCTGCCGTTCGGGAACGATCATCACGAGCCCGATGCCGAGGTTGAACGTGCGGCGCATATCCTCTTCCGGAACTCTCCCGGTACGCTGTATCAGTCCGAATACAGGGGGTCGGTCCCATGCATCCCACTGTATGATCAGCGACCGCCCGCGGGGAAGGACCCGCCGGGTGTTCCCGACGATCCCGCCTCCCGTGATGTGCGAGAGACCCCTGATGTCGAATCTGGGGAGGAGAGGCCGCACCACGCCAAGGTACGACCGGTGGACCGCAAGGAGCGATTCACCCAGTGTTGTGCCAAGCTCGTCGATCCGATCATCCGGGGAATATTTCGGGAAGAGCACGGTGCGGGCGAGTGAAAATCCGTTTGTGTGGAGTCCCGTCGAGGGGAGCCCGATCAGCACGTCCCCTTTCCTGATCCGACGGCCGTCGATGATCCTGTGCTTCTCCGCGACCCCCACGATCATCCCCGCAAGGTCAAATTCATCGGGATCATAGAGTCCCGGCATCTCCGCGGTCTCCCCCCCGATCAGCGAACAGAGGTTCTCCCGGCACGCTTTTGCAAATCCCCTGATCACCTGCGCGGCGATCCCGACGCTCAGCGCGCCGGTCGCATAATAATCGAGGAAGAACAGGGGGCGGGCCCCGCAGACAAGTATATCGTTCACGCAGTGGTTGACGAGATCCTCCCCCACAGTGTGGTAGATGTTCATCATCCGGGCAACGAGAAGCTTGGTCCCGACCCCATCCACGCTGGAAACAAGAACAGGGGATTTCATCCCCTGGAACCTTGCGTCAAAGAACGCGCCAAAACCCCCTATGTCACTCAAAACTCCTTTTCTGAACGTCGATCTGACGGATTTCCTTATCTGCCGGATAAATCTCTCCCCTTCCGAAATGCTCACCCCGGCTTCGGCATATGTGAGTGTCACGGAGCACCCCTCTTTAGTCTGAAGCGAGCGTATTATATTCAGGATTTTGTCGAATTGCAATAAGGTTCGGGATGTTCGCATATTTTTTCAGATTACCTGTTATGCCTTGATACTCATGATCGGGGGGTGTACATTTCATACGTTCCCAATTCGATCGGTCGTCAAACATGAATTCTGTCAGATTTGCTGACGGGGAATCACTCCAGGTAGGAAAAATTCTGTGTCTTGGGAGGAATTACCCGGAGCATATTAAAGAAATGAAGGCGGAAACTGCTTCCACTCCCGTCGTGTTCATCAAACCTTCGACGGCACTTGTTGAATCGGGGGGATGGGTGGTGATCCCCCCGATCTCGAACGATGTACATCACGAAGTGGAACTCGTCGTTGTGATCGGCCGCGATGGGCGCAATATCACGGCGGAAAAGGCGATGGAGCACGTGGCCGGGTACGCCGTGGGCCTCGACATGACGCTGCGCGACGTGCAGGCCGATGCGAAGAAGCGCGGACTTCCGTGGAGCGTGGCAAAAGGATTCGATACCTCGGCGCCACTGTCCGCGGCGGTGCGCCCCGCAGCGGTGAGCGATCCGCACGCGCTGTCGATCGAGCTCCGGGTCAACGGCACCGTGCGCCAGTCGTCGAACACGCAGCACATGATCCTGCGCATCCCCGGGATCATCGCGTACTGTTCGACGGTGTTTTCGCTAGAAGCGGGAGACCTGATTTTCACCGGCACGCCCGAGGGAGTGGGGCGCGTAGTTCCCGGAGACAGGATCCACGCGCATATCGCATCGGTCGGTTCACTCACGGTCGGAGTCCGATAGAACCAGCATGGCCCGGATCATTTCAGTCGCGCTCCCGAAGGGTGGAGTCGGCAAGACGACGACGGCGGTGAACCTCGCCGCGAGCCTTGCGGTGGCGGAACAGCGGACGCTGCTTATCGACATGGATACGTTCGGGGCATCCGGGCTCTCTCTCGGGTTCACTGAAGGGACCATACGGGCGGGACTGTACGAGGTGTTCAACTTCGTGACAGGGATGCAGAACGCGATTCACAAGACCGAGTTGAAGTTCCTCGACTTCATACCCGCCAACGTGCGGTCGATGCAGATGGAGGAACGAATGATCCGGGTGGCCGATAACAGGGGGATCCTGCGGAACGCGCTCCGCAGCGTTGCGCAGCAATATGATTTCGTCATACTCGATTGTCCCCCGTTCCTGCGAGGCCTCTCCGCCAACGCCCTCATCGCCTCCGATTCCGTCCTGATCCCGGTCAAATCCGGCCATTTCGCCCTCGAAGCCGTCGACCGGCTTTTCAAATACCTTGAGTGGGTGAAGGAAGTATCCCACAAGAGCATCGACGTCGAAGGGATACTCATCACCATGCACGAGCCGAACACCCGGGTCTCCGATATCACGATCCGCGAGCTGACCGCGAAGTACGGAAAGCATATGTTCGCGACATCCATACCGCGGAACACCGCCCTCAGCGAAGCGAGCTTCTACGGCAAACCCGCGATCCTGTACAGCGTCAATTGCCGCGGTGCGTCCGCCTACCTCAAACTCGCGCGCGAAATCCTCGCACGGAACGTGCGGCGCGCCTCCCCGCTTCAGCCGACGGTAGTCCATCTCAACCGGCAGGCGTAGGCCGCATGGTCCCTGGCGCGGCGTTCCTTTTTCTCCTCATTCTGAATACCTCCGGGGTGAATACCTCCGGAGGGGACGCGGTGAAAACCGACTGGAACGACTACGCCTGGCCGACGGAAGCGGGGAGGATCGTCACATCGACGTTCGGTGAATACCGTCGCACGCATTTCCATGCCGGGATCGACATCTCGAGCGGGGACGTCCAGGGATACGGCGTGTTCGCATCCAGGTCAGGCTACGTCTCCCGGATCAGGATCAGCCCGGTCGGGTACGGGAAAATCCTTTACATCCGTCACCCTGACGGATTCACAACGACATACGCTCATCTCGGAAAATTCTCCCCCGCGATCGACGCCCGCGCCGCGCGCGAGCAGCGCTCACTCGGCGGTTATCCCGTGGACATCGCATGCACGCCGCAGGAATTCCCCGTCCGGAAAGGGGACCTCATCGGTCTGACAGGCCAGACCGGAGCCGCCTCACCCCACCTGCATTTCGAGATCAGAGACCAGGAAGGAAATCCAGTCAACCCCTTCCTCGCACCCCTTCTCCGCGTGCCGGACACCATCCCCCCCATCATCAGGCGTATCGCCGTCTCCCCTCTCTCGCCCGATGCGACGGTGGACGGAGGAAACTCTCCACGCATGTACAGAGCGGAAACAGGCCGGGGAAACACGGTGCATCTCCCGGTCCCGATCGTCATTACGGGGGAAGCCGGGTTCTCGGTCGAAGCCAGGGACCAGATCCCCGGGAGCCGGTTCAGAAACGGCGTCTACACGCGGACGCTGTTCATCGACGGTGACCCGGTGTATGCCGCGCGCATCGACAGGACCCCATGGAACGAGGCGCATGAGATCGACCTCTGCTTCGAACGCTCGCTCCCCGGCTCCGGGGGAGGCCGGCTTGCGAAGCTCTACATGGACTCGCCGAATCACCTCCCCTTCTACACACCACGCTCACAACGCGCGGGGATCATCGACTGCGCCTCATACAACCCGGGCCCACACACGTTCCGGATCCTCTGCACCGACTTCCCGGGGAACAGCGCCGAAGTCACAGGCACTCTCGTCATGAGCCGCGTCCCGACCGGCAGCGCGGAGAGATCCGGGGACGATATCGCACTGCAGCTGTTTGCACCGGGGGATGTTGCAAAAATCTCCCTGGCGGCCCGCTCCCCCGGCGGGTCCTGGTCCCGGCATGAGTGGTATGCTCCGGCGGGCGGTTTTTCCCCCTCCCTCCTCCTCCCTCTCCCCGCGGGAAAGAGTGAGATCGCAACTGTCGTGCTGGAGAGCCGGTGGGGGACGCGCTCCCCCACAAAACTGTTCGCCGGGGCATCGCCCGGCGGGAGCGCTCCCTCAATTCATCTCACATGTGATCCGGCAGAAGAGTACGTCCGCGTGCACATCACCGCGCACGGATATCTTCCGTCACCCCCTTCGGTGACTGTCGAAGAGGGGACGCGCAGAAGCACGGTGATCATGGCCGCGGCCGGCCCGGAAGAGTACACCGGATGGTTCAGGCCGCGCGAGGAATTCAGGGGTGTGCGGCGTATCGTGGGGGAAGCGTCCTCCGCATCGGGGCGATCGTCGGATTCCGCGGCGGTCGATCTCCAGCCGGTGCTCCCGGGAACAGCGGGAGTGATTGCCGCCGACGGGGGGAAACTGCTCATACGGTACGACTCACTCTCGGTGTTGAAGCCCCTTTTCCTGCGGATCGGGAAGAGTCCGGGGGACGACGGGCCCGTATACACGCTGGACCCGGAAGGCGCCGTGCTCGGAAGCGGACTCACGGCGACGATCCGTCCCGTCTCCCCGGGTGAGCACCGGGGACTGTTCTACCGCTCGAAGGGGAGCTGGGAGTTCATCGGCTCACGCGGGAACGGGGAAGAGCCGGCGTGCACGGGGAGAGTCAGCGGGACTCTCGGCGAGTTGACACTACTCGCCGACAGCACACCCCCGGCCGTCGTACAGATGTCCGTCACGCATCGCGCGGGTCGGGAACCGGAAATCATCGTCCGGTTCCGGGACGACCGCTCCGGCGTTGAATATGACGACCTAAAAATGTACATTGACGGAAACATCGTGATACCGGAAATCGACGGCAGACGCCACCGGGCGGTCTACAAGCCCGCCGTACCGCTCGGGCGCGGCCCCCATCAGATGACCATGCGCCTCACCGACAGGATTGGGAATTCGAGCACAACGCAGCGGCGGTTCGTCCTTCCGTAACACCGGTCTCCCCCTTCATTATATATCTCCCGGAGTGAGTGAGTTGCCCGACACAGAACAGTCCCCCCCGACTTCCAAGACCTATTCACCCCGTGATGTCGAATCGAAATGGTACGCGATCTGGGAGCGGTCGGGTTTCTTTCACGCAGTCGTGAACCCGGCGCGCACGCCGTACACCATCGTCATCCCCCCCCCGAACGTCACCGGCGTGCTCCACATGGGGCACATACTCAACAACACGCTCCAGGACGTTTTGATCCGGTACAAGCGCATGACAGGGTTCGAAGCCTGCTGGATCCCGGGTATGGACCACGCCGGCATCGCGACCCAGCACGTGGTGGAGCGCTCTCTGCAGAAAGAGGGGAAGACACGACATGTGCTCGGCCGCGAGAAATTCGTGGAGCGGGTGTGGGAGTGGAAACAACAATACGGGGGCGGCATCGTACGGCAGCTCAGGACGCTCGGGGCTTCGTGCGACTGGGAGCGCGAAAAATTCACAATGGATGAAACGCTCTCCAACGCCGTGCAGGAAGTCTTCGTCAGCCTGTACGAGGACGGGCTCATTTACCGCGGAAAGTACATCATCAACTGGTGTCCCAGGGACCACACGGCCATCAGCGATGACGAGGTCACATACAGCGAACAACAGGGGAAGCTCTATTTCATACGGTATCCCCTCTCCGGAAGGAAAGGTGAGTTCCTGACCGTTGCGACGACGAGGCCGGAAACGATGTTCGGTGATACCGCCATAGCGGTTCATCCGGGAGACGAGAGGTTCACGAATCTCGCCGGAGCGATGGCCAGGATCCCGCTGGCGGACCGCGAAATCCCGGTCATTGCCGATGAAGCCGTAGATCCCGCGTTCGGCACGGGGATGGTCAAAGTCACTCCCGCCCATGACCCGAATGACTACCTTATCGGCCAGCGCCATTCACTCGAACAGATAAACATATTCGACATCTCAGCAAAACTGAACGACAACGCCCCCGGGCCCTACCGCGGCATGGACAGGTACGACGCCCGGGAGCAGATACTGCACGACCTTGCCGGGGCGGGGCTCCTTGCCAGGACGGCGGACCACGCCAACAGGGTCGGGCGGTGCTACCGGTGTGACACCGTGATCGAGCCGTACCTCTCCGACCAGTGGTTCGTCCGGATGAAGCCGCTCGCCGGGCCCGCACTGGACGTCCTCAGGGACGGCACGATCCGTTTCTACCCCGACAGGTGGACGAAGGTATACGAACACTGGATGACGAACATCAGGGACTGGTGCATCTCCCGCCAGCTCTGGTGGGGACACCGCATCCCCGTCTGGTACTGCACCGCCACTGCGGGCAGAACGGACCGGTGCAACGAACCGCTCGTCAGCCGGACCACCCCTTCTGCGTGTCCTCACTGCGGGGGAACGGACCTCCGGCAGGACGAGGATGTTCTTGACACCTGGTTTTCTTCCTGGCTCTGGCCCTTTTCCGTCCACGACTGGCCGGCCGAGAAAACCACGGGAAAAGAGCGGGACCTCCGGTACTTCTACCCGACCGATACGCTTGTCACGGCGCCCGACATCATATTCTTCTGGGTCGCGCGGATGATCATGGCGGGGCTGAAATTCGGGCCGACGTTTACCGGGAGTACCGACCCCGCAAAGAACATCCCGTTCCGCGATGTCTATTTCACGAGCATGGTCCGTGACGCACGGGGGCGGAAGATGTCGAAGTCGCTCGGGAACTCCCCGGAGCCCCTCGAGCTGATCGCCGAATACGGCGCCGATGCGGTCCGGTTCACCATACTCGCCCTTGCCCCGGTCGGCCAGGACATCATCTATGCGAAAGAAAAGAACGAACTCGGGCGGAACCTCGCGAACAAGATCTGGAACGCCGGCCGCTTTCTGATGATGAACCGGGACCAGACCGGGGAGGGCGCGCGCGTCAATGAGTTTAACACCGATCACTCCGACCTTGCCGACAGGTGGATACTCTCGAGGCTCCATTCGACGCTGCGCGACGTACAGGAGTCGATCTCCCTTTTCGAGTTCAACCGGGTGACACGGCAGATCTACGATTTCTTCTGGCACGACTACTGCGACTGGTATGTCGAGATGGTGAAGTCCCGCCTGTACGGCCCGGAACCCCTTCCCGTGAAGCAGGCCGTTGTGACGCGGGGACTCGACGTCTACGATGCGGCGCTCCGCCTCCTTCACCCGATCATGCCCTTCGTCACCGAAGAACTGTGGCAGAGCATCAGGTCCAGGCCTTCCGGCGCGACAATCATGCGTGAGAGGATCCCTGAGCCGGATGGGGCATTCATCGACACGGCGGTGGAGCGGCAGATGGCATACGTCCAGAGCGTTATCGAGGCGGTCCGGACGATACGGGGGGAGATGTCTATTCCCCCCTCCAGGGAGATCGCGCTCGTGATGACGGCCGGAGGGACACACCCCCCCGAAGAGGTCCGCAGATACGAAGGATACACGATGCGCCTCGCCAGAGTCACTTCGCTCTCGATTATCGAACCGGGGCTGCGGCCTCCCTTATCGGCGACGGCGGTGGTGGAGGGGGAGGAAATTTTCGTTCCGCTCGAAGGAGTGATCGATCTCGATCTCGAGCGGAACAGGCTCCGGCGGGAGATCGACAGGGTGACGGGCATGCTGAAGGGGATCGTGGCAAAACTCGCGAACCCGGAATTCACCGGGAAAGCCCCGCCGGAAGTCGTCGGGAAAGAACGGGAGAAGCAGGCCGCGTTCGAAGCCGGCCTCGCCAAGCTTTCACGGAGCCTCCGGCAGCTCTCATCCGAAGCCGCACCCCCCGGGGAGGGGAAATAAGCGATGACCGGCACGGGAGGGACCCCGGGGGGCGGAGCGTTTGCTCTGGTGACCCCGGAACTCGCTCGCGCACTCTCGGGCGTGTGCGGTGCAGCAAATGTTCTTGC
>DASVIU010000608.1:0-7416 GCA_036386275.1 Bacteroidota bacterium
ATCGAGGCCCGGGCGCAGAGGAGGGGAGAGGAGATGCGGGCCCGCGGGATCTCCCCGGACCCAGGCGGTCTGATCGAAGAAATCCGTGAGCGGGATTCGCTCGACTCCACGCGCGACGAGAGCCCGCTGAGGAAAGCGGAAGATGCGATAGAGATCGATACGTCGGATCTGACGATCGAAGAGCAGGTGAATGTTGTCGTTGAAAGGGTGCGGGCGGTGGCGGAAGGAAAGGGCGCGTGATAAAAGTAACGGTAGACCAGCACTCCGGGTTTTGCTGGGGTGTGGTGCGGACGATAGACATCGCAGAAGAAGAATTGAAGGAATCGCCGGAACTTTATTCGCTCGGTCCGGTGATTCACAACCCGAAGGAGATCGGTCGTCTCCGTGACAAGGGACTACAGACGGTGGGGCTCGATGACCTGGCGCGCCTCGCCGGGAAACGGGTATTGATCCGCGCCCACGGGGAGCCCCCTTCGACGTACGCCGCGGCGCACGCGCACGGGGTCACGATCGTGGATGCCACCTGTCCGGTGGTGACCAGGGTGCAGGAGCGGATTCGGAAGTTCCACGACCAGGGTTTCCAGATCATCATTTTCGGTAAGAAGGATCACGCCGAAGTGATCGGCCTCCTGGGGCAGACGAACAACGAGGCGGTTGTCGTCAGGAACATTGCAGAGGCGGAGAAGGTCGACCCGTCGCGAAAGACGGTCCTGTTCTCGCAAACGACGATGGACAAGGATACCTTTTACGCGGTGGCGGATGTCCTCCGGGCCCGGATCAGGGAATTTGTTGTCGGGACGTTCGAGGAGTCTGCAATCGACTTTCACGCCAAGGACACGATCTGCGGGCAGGTCTCCGGCCGCGAAACGAAACTGAGGGAGTTCGCCCGTGCGAACGATGTTATGGTGTTCGTCGCGGGGAAAGACTCCTCCAACGGCAAAGTGCTCTACGGCATCTGCCGGGAGGCCAACCCGAACACGCACTTCGTGGAAGACGAACGGGATCTCGATCCGGGATGGTTCGAGGGGGCGTCCACGGCGGGCATCAGCGGGGCCACCTCGACCCCGCAGTGGCTTATGGAAAATGTGAGGAAGGCGATAGAGACAATGCAGGAGCACACCGTCATCACTAAATAACCCTTACCATCAATCAACAAGAAGTTTCCCTGTGCGCGGCGTGCGATGCCGTTTCGATGACGGCGGCGGCGTGCGGCACGGCAGGGAAGGCAAAGTCCCGGTTCTGACCGGGACGGTATGTCACACAGCAGGAGGATGAATGGCTGAGAGCACACACGCGACGAAAGCGGCGCCGAAAGTGATGAGCGGGCTTACGCGACGGATGGCGATCGGTGACCAGGAGTACGGCGACACCGAGCGCAGCGATCTGACGAAAATGTACGAAGGAACCCTCGGGAAAATCAGCGAGGGGGAGATCGTCAGGGGAAGGATCGTCCACATCGGTGACACCGAGGTGACGGTCGATATCGGCTTCAAGTCCGAAGGCAACGTCCCGCTGGCCGAATTCAAGAACAGGGACGAGCTCAAGGTCGGCGACACTATCGAGGTGTTCCTCGAAGCCGTGGAAAACAAAGACGGTGTCCTGGTCCTCTCCCGGAAGCGCGCCGATTTCATGCGTATCTGGGAAAGGGTCACGAAATCGTTCGAGACGGGGGAGGTCCTGCAGGGCCGCTGCGTGCGTCGGATCAAAGGGGGCATCGTCGTGGACCTCCTGGGGATCGACGCGTTCCTCCCCGGCTCGCAGATCGACGTCCGTCCGGTGCGCGATTTTGACGCGTTCATCGGGAAGACGATGGACTTCCGTGTCGTGAAGATCAACGGTCCTTCGGAGAACGTCGTCGTCAGCCATAAGATCCTCGTCGAAGAGGAGATGTCAGGACAGCGCAAAGCGATCATCGAAAGCCTGGAGAAGGGGCAGATCCTCGAGGGGACGGTCAAGGCGATCACGGACTTCGGCGTGTTCGTCGACCTGGGGGGCGTGGACGGTCTCGTCCATATCACGGACCTCTCCTGGGGGAGGATCAACCACCCCTCCGAGATCGTCAAGCTGGACCAGACGATAAACGTTGTCGTCCTGGATTTCGACCAGGAAAAGAAACGTATCTCGCTCGGGTACAAGCAGCTCCAGCCGCATCCGTGGGAAAACATCCAGAACAAGTATCCCGTCGGCACGAAGGTCGTCGGCAAGGTCGTCTCGCTGGCCGACTACGGCGCTTTCGTCGAGATCGAAAAGGGGATCGAAGGATTGATCCATATCTCGGAAATGAGCTGGACCCAGCACATCAAGCATCCGTCGCAAATTGTTTCGATGGGGCAGATGATCGACGCGGTCATCCTGAGCCTCGACAAGGACGCAAAGAAGCTCTCGCTCGGCATCAAGCAGCTCGAGCCCGACCCGTGGCTGACGCTCATGCAGAAATACCCGGAGGGTTCCCGCCACAAGGGGGTCGTCCGCAACCTGACGAACTTCGGCGTGTTCGTGGAGCTCGAGCAGGGGGTCGACGGGCTCGTGCATATCTCCGACCTGTCCTGGACCAAGAAAGTCCGCCATCCCGGCGAGATCGTCAAGAAGGGGGATGAGCTCGAAGTGGTGATACTGGGCGTGGACGTCTCCCAGCGCCGCATCTCGCTCGGCCACAAGCAGATCGAGGACAATCCCTGGGACAGGTTCGGCGATCAGTACAGGGTGGGAACGGAGGTGGAGGGGAAGATCGTCCGCATCATCGAAAAAGGGGTGATCGTCGAGCTCCCCCTCGGCGTGGACGGTTTCGTACCGGTGTCCCAGCTTTCCACGACCCAGGTGAAGAACATTGCCGACAAGTTCAAGGTGGGGGACCCGCTCCCTCTGAAGGTCGTGGAGTTCGACAAGGACACCAAGAAGATTGTCCTCTCCGCGGTCGAGTTCCTGAAGGGGAAGGAGTCGAAAATCGTCGAGGACTACGTGGCGGAGCATCGCCTTGTGCCGTCGACGATCGGCGATACGGCGACGATCACGGGAACCGCTCCCTCGGGCGACACGTCGATTCCGACGGAGAACTGAACCCGGCAACCGAAAACCAAAAAGAGCTGTCCGCAGGGCGGGCAGCTCTTTTTTTTCTTACCGACCATGCCAACGATCGCACTGGCCACACTCGGCTGCAAGCTCAACTTCGCGGAGACGTCCGCGCTCGGGAAACAGTTCGTCGACCGGGGGTACACCCCCGTCGACTTCGGTCTCCCGGCGGACGTCACGGTGATCAACACGTGCAGCGTCACAGCGCGCGCCGACCGGGAATGCAGGCAGCTCATCCGCCGAACGCTCCGTGCTTCACCGGAGTCGGTCGTGGTGGTGACGGGCTGCTACGCGCAGCTGAAGCCGGAGGAGGTGGCGTCGATCGACGGGGTGGACTTCGTCATGGGGACGAGGGAGAAAGCCGGGATCGCCGCAGCGATCGGCGTTCCCGGGAAACAGTCCTCCCCCCAGGTGCGCGTCAGCGACGTCGGCACGGCGGACGAATTCGGGCCGGCGTGGTCCTCGGAGGCAGGGGGGAGGACCCGCGCGTTCCTGAAAGTGCAGGACGGGTGCGACTACTCCTGCAGCTTTTGCACGATCCCGCTGGCCCGCGGAGCGAGCAGGAGCCAGGGGATCGGGGAAACGGTGCGCCAGGCGGGGGAGCTTGTCGCGGACGGGTACAGGGAGATCGTCCTCACCGGCGTAAACGTCGGCGACTACGGACGGAAATCCGGGACCGATCTCACGGCGCTCCTCCGGGCGCTTGCCCGGGTGGGGGGGCTCCAGAGGCTCCGGATCAGCTCCATCGAGCCGAACCTGCTCACCGATGAGGTTATCGGATTCGTCGCGTCGCACAGCGTCATGTGCAGGCACTTTCACATCCCCCTGCAGAGCGGGTCCGACGAAATACTCCGGGTCATGCGGAGGCGCTACTCGGCCGAACGGTACGCAGAGCGGATCCGCGCCGTCGTGGAACGCATCCCTGACTGCGGGATCGGCGTCGACGTGATCGTGGGCTTCCCGGGTGAATCCGAAGGGGATTTTCTGGCCACGTGCGCGTTAGTCGCGGATCTTCCCCTCTCGTACCTCCATGTCTTCACGTATTCAGAGCGTCCGGACACGCTGGCGGCGCGCTCCGCGTCGGCCGTGGACCCGGGGGTCCGGGCGGAGCGAAGCCGGATCCTTCGGGGGATCGGGCTCAGGAAGAAGCAGGATTTCTACAGCCGCATGGTGGGGAAGACGGTGCCTGTCCTTCTCGAGGCGGACGAAGAAGACGGTTGCAGGTGCGGGTTCACGGGGAACTACGTGCGCGTGACGGTCCCCGCAGGCGATGCGCCCGGGAATTCACTCGTGGACGTCGCTATCACGGGCCTGGGAGATGACAGGTGCACGGGGCGTGTCAGGGAGGGAGAGCGCGCATGAAGATCACGGCGGTTGAAGAGTCGGGCATTGCCGGCGAGCTCGGCATCCGTGAGGGGGACGAGCTGCTGGAGGTGAACGGCAAGCGTGTCCTGGACAGCATCGATTACCGGTTCTATGAAGGGGATCCCCGTCTGACGCTCAAGGTCGCCCGCGATGGCGACCTGACCGTGTACGATATCGAGAAGGACGACGGGGAACCCCTGGGGATCGACTTCGAGGAAATGAAGGTCCTCTCCTGCGGCAACGACTGCATATTCTGTTTCGTTGACCAGAACCCGGAGGGGCTCCGCAAGGGGCTCTATTTCCGGGACGGCGATTACCGGCTCTCGTTCATGTACGGGAACTATACCACGATGACGAACGCCGGGCCCGCGATTCTGCAGCGGATAATCGATCAACGTCTGTCGCCTCAGTATATCTCGGTCCACGTTACCGACCTTGCGGTCCGGACACGGCTGATGGGGCTCAAGAAGGATGACAGGATACTCGACAAGATCGCCCTGCTGCACGACAACGGGGTCGACATGCACACGCAGATCGTGCTCTGTCCGGGGATCAACGACGGCCCTACCCTGGAGAAGACCGTGCGGGACCTGTTCCGCTTCCACGCCCACGTGGTCTCGCTTGCGATTGTCCCCGTGGGTCTGACCGACCACAGGTTCGGGCTTGCCCCCCTTGTAAAGGTGGACGCCGGTTACGCTCAGAGGCTCCTGGACACGGCGGAACGATGGCAGAAGGAGTTCAGGAAAAAAACCGGGCGGGCGTTCGTCTACCCGTCTGATGAATTCTACATCGTGGCAGGGAGGAAGATCCCCCCCTCCTTCGCGTATGACGGTTTCCCTCAGATCGAAAACGGGGTCGGCATCGTCCGGAACTTTCTCGCGGATTTTCGCAGGCAGTCGGCGGGGTTTCCGAAGCGTCTCCGCCCCCGGCGTACGCTCACCCTTGTGACCGGGGAGCTCGCACGATCGTTCATGGAAAAGTCGATTCTTCCGAGAATGCGCAGGGTGGAGGGGCTCGATGTCCGGCTGGCGGTCGTTCCGAACGTCCTGTACGGCAGAAGCGTCACGGTGGCTGGACTTCTTTCGGGAAAATGTCTATATTCAGCGTTGGAAGGGAAAGATCAGGGAAATCTCCTCCTCCTTCCCCCGGATATTCTGAACGCAGACGGAGTACTGCTCGACGACGAGACGATCGGAGGCGTCGAAGAACGGCTGCATGTTCCCGTCATGATGTTTGAAGGGAGCTGGGACGCAGTATTCAGGCTCCTGAAAAACACAACAAGGAGAACCCGCACTCGGCAATTGTTACCATCGTCCACGACTCGAGCAGCTTCGATACACACAACGAAGGTCTGACAATGGTGACAGTGCGCTGGTTATTGACAGGATTCATACTTTCGGTCTCCCCTCTCATCGCGGACACTCCGTCCCCCGTCCGTCATTCTCTCGCTGACATCCGATGCGAGCTTTGCACGGCTCCGATTCCAGGAGCGCCCGACACGAGCGTCCGGGCGGCTCTCATTGAGACCGGCGGGGCAAGCCGAAAGGCTCCCGCTCTGGCGGCGATCTATTCGCTCGCGGTCCCGGGGATGGGGGAACTCTACGCCGGGGATTTCTCGTCGGGGAAATACTTCCTCGCGAGCGAGGGGCTCCTCTGGCTCACGTACGCGGCTTTTGAGATCTACGGCAACTCGGTGCGGGATGACGCCAGACTCTACGCGGTGTCGAACGCAGGCGTGAGCCCGGCGGGAAAGAACGACCAGTTTTACGTCGACGTGGGGAATTTTCTGAACGTGGCGGACTACAACGACAAGAAGCTGCGTGACAGGAACCCCTCCCTTGTGTACGACCCGGCTGCGGGGTACGGTTGGTCGTGGGGATCCAACGCCCAGAGGGTGACGTTCCGGGACCTGAGAGTGCGCAGCGAGAATATGTATAATAATCAGAAATTCGTCGGCCTCGCCATACTCATCAATCACGTCGCAAGCGCGATCAATGCGGCGCGGGCGGCAATTTCGCACAACGCTGACGTGAAGGACCTTCTGGGCGATCTGCACGTCGGTGCGTCGGTGCTGGGTGATCCGGCCGCTCCTCACGGCATCATGATAACAGTCTCACGCGGTTTCTGACACGGGAACTCATGCGCGATATCAAGCTTCTCATTGAATACGACGGAACGAATTTCGTCGGCTGGCAATCCCAGATCAACGGGAGGAGCGTCCAGGACGAGATCACCAAAGTCCTCGACCAGATCCTGCAGGAGCCCATCAACCTGATCGGCGCCGGCCGCACCGACGCCGGAGTCCACGCACGTGGACAGGTTGCAAGCTTCAGGACAAACTCCCACCTCGGCGTCGGCTCTGTGTTGAGCGGGCTGAATGGCATCCTGCCGGAGGACATTTACATCCATTCGGTGGAGGAGGTCGCCGAAGGGTTCAACGCGAGGTACGATGCGCGGGAGCGCCTCTACAGGTATTACTGTTCGATGAAACCCACCTCCATCGGGCGGCATTACCAGTGGTACGTCAAGTACGACCTGAACATGACCGCCATGAACGCGGTGGCCTCTGAGATCGTCGGGGAGCACGATTTCGAGTCCTTCTGTAAATTCGAAGCGGAAGTCCGCCATCACCGGTGCGTCGTCAGCCGGTCGGTGTGGAAGGAAATTCCGGGCATGTACGTGTACGAAATTCGCGCCAACCGGTTCCTCCACGGCATGGTCCGGGCGATTGTGGGGACCATGATCGATGTGGGGAGGGGCTTCATCCCCGTCTCCGCATTCCGCGAAATCATCAACGCGAAAGACCGGAGGAAGGCCGGGATGGCCGCCCCGCCGCAGGGACTCTTTCTCGAGGAAGTCACCTACTAGGACGTCATGGGGAGACTGACAAAACTCTTCAGCGGCCTGCTCCGGGAGACTCCTCCCGAGGATTCGCATATCGGAATGTCGACGACGCGTCTCCCCGGCGGCGCGGTCATCCGG
>DASVIU010000609.1:0-2817 GCA_036386275.1 Bacteroidota bacterium
ACATCCTCGGGATGACCTCGAAGGACCTCGAGAAGATCATCTACTACGAATCGTATGTTGTCGTCAACCCGGGGACGACGGGACTCCAGAAGAAGGACCTGATCTCGGAAGAGCAGTTCTTCGAGATACTCTCCACCCTCCCCGACAACCATGATGATCTCGAGCCGACGGACAAGAGGAGGTTTGTCGCCCAGATCGGCGGCGATGCGATCAAGAGCCTCCTGAAGCAGGTCGACGTCGTGGCGCTCGCGGCGGAGCTCCGTGCGCAGATCCTCGAGGAGACCTCGGTCCAGAAAAAGCAGGACGCTCTCAAACGCCTCCGCGTGGTTGAGGCGTTCCGGGAATCCGAGAGCGGTCCGCTCAACAGGCCGGAATGGATGGTGCTCGACATCATCCCCGTGATTCCGCCGGAGCTCCGGCCGCTCGTCCCCCTGGAAGGAGGACGTTTCGCAACGTCGGATCTCAACGACCTGTACCGGCGCGTGATCATCCGGAACAACCGCCTGAAGCGCCTGATCGACATCAAGGCCCCCGACGTCATCCTCCGCAACGAGAAGAGGATGCTGCAGGAGGCGGTCGATTCGCTCTTCGACAACTCCCGCCGGGTCAATGCCGTGCGGAGCGACAACAACCGCGCACTCAAATCGCTCTCCGACATGCTGAAAGGGAAGCAGGGGCGGTTCCGGCAGAACCTGCTCGGAAAGCGCGTCGATTATTCGGGCCGTTCGGTGATCGTCGTGGGACCGGAGCTGCGCCTCCACGAGTGCGGGCTCCCCAAGGACATGGCGGTCGAGCTCTTCAAGCCGTTCATCATCCGCAAGCTGATCGAGCGCGGGATCGTCAAGACGGTCAAGAGCGCAAAAAAGATGGTGGACAAGAAAGGCCCCGAGGTGTGGGAGATCCTCGAGAACATCATCGACGGACACCCGGTGCTCCTCAACCGCGCGCCGACGCTCCACCGGCTCGGCATCCAGGCATTCCAGCCTGTGCTCGTCGAGGGGAAGGCCATCAGGATCCATCCGATGGTCTGCACGGCGTTCAACGCGGACTTCGACGGCGATCAGATGGCCGTGCATGTGCCCCTGTCGTTCGACGCACAGCTCGAGGCCCGCATTCTCATGCTCTCGAGCCACAACATTCTCTCTCCGGCCAGCGGGGCGCCGATCGTGACGCCCACGCAGGACCAGGTCCTCGGGTGCTACTACCTGACCAAGTCGAAAAGCGGCGACACCGGGGAAGGACTCATTTTCTCGTCCCCCGGCGAGGTGATCATCGCGTACAATTACGGGAAGGTCGGCCTCCATGCGCGCATCAAGGTGCGAATCGAGGGCGCACTTGTCGAGACGACGACAGGCAGGGTGATATTCAACCAGATCGTGCCGAAAGAGATCGGTTTCTTCAACGAGCTCCTGAACAAGAAACGCCTGGTCCAGATCATCTCGTCGGCGTTCCGGAGGGTCGGGAACCTGAAGACCGCGGAATTCCTCGACAAGCTTAAAGACATCGGGTTCCGTTATGCCACCGCGGGGGGGCTCTCGGTGAGCATCGACGACGTCATCATCCCGAAGGAAAAGGAAGAGATCATCGGCCGCGCCCAGAAGAGCGTGGACGAAGTGGAGAGCCAGTACATCCGCGGCTTCATCACCAAGGGGGAGCGCTACAACAAGGTCATCGATATCTGGACGAGCGTGACCAACCGGGTTGCGGAGAAGCTCTTTGAATCTCTCCAGCACTCCCGCGACGGGTTCAACTCCCTCTATATGATGGTCGATTCGGGCGCGCGCGGTTCCAAGGAGCAGGTTCGCCAGCTCGCCGGGATGCGCGGACTGATGGCGAAGCCCCAGAAGAGCCTCTCGGGGGCGACGGGGGAACTTATCGAAAACCCCATCATCGCGAACTTCCGCGAGGGGCTTTCGATCCTCGAGTACTTCATATCGACCCACGGCGCCAGGAAAGGGCTCGCGGACACCGCCCTCAAGACGGCGGACGCCGGCTACCTGACCCGCCGCCTCGTGGACGTCGCGCAGGACGCGATCATCACCAACATGGACTGCGGCACGATCCGCGGGGTCGTGACGGGCGCTCTCAAGGAGGGGGAGGATGTGAAAGAGCCCCTGGCTGAGCGCATCGTGGGACGGGTCTCCGTCCATGAGGTTGCCGACCCGATCTCGGGCGAGGTGCTCGTCCGTGCGGGCGACCTGATCGATGAGGAACGGGCCGACCGCATCGCCGAGACGTCGATCGAGGCGGTGGAGATCCGGTCTGTCCTCATGTGCGAGGCCAAGCGCGGCATCTGCGCGCTCTGCTACGGGCGGAATCTGACAACGGGCAAGCTCATACAGCCCGGGGAGACCGTCGGGATCATCGCCGCGCAGTCGATCGGCGAACCGGGGACACAGCTGACGCTCCGCACGTTCCACACGGGGGGAACGGCCAGCCTCATTGCCTCCCAGTCGCAGGTCTCCTCGAAGTTCAACGGGACGCTGCAGTACGAGGGGGTGAAATTCCTCGAGGTGCCCGACGACGAGGGGTCCAGGATCATCGTCACCGGACGGAGCGGCATTGTCAACGTCCTCGACCACGACAACCGCATGCTGACGAAATACGACGTCCCCTACGGAGCGACAATGCTCCTGCGCGACGGCGATAAGGTGGCGAAGGGGCAGATCATCTACGAATGGGATCCGTACAACGCTGTCATCATCTCTGAACATTCCGGCGAAGTGCGGTACGCGGACTTGAAAGAAAACGTCACCTACCGCGAAATCGACGACGAACAGACGGGCCACATTCAGAAGGTGGTTATTGATTCGCGCG
>DASVIU010000610.1:0-2600 GCA_036386275.1 Bacteroidota bacterium
ATGGCGAGCGATGTCCAGAAAGTGATCTGCGCGTCGGCGATCCCCATATTCTTGTACATAAGTGCGGAGACCATCGCGATTGCGACGAACGGGAGACCTTCGGCGAAGTAGAGCGTTGGTACCCAGCGCGCGGGATAGACAGGAGGCGTCACCTCTGAAGCCATTTCACTCTCCATTCAATCGTGCTGCAATCGTGTAGTGGTGCGTCCCGGAATATACAGCCTTTTGCTCCATTCCCTGATCCGTCATCCCTCAAAATGCTCTCTTTTCAATCCTGTCCTTCCCGCCGGGAATATCCGGGAATTGGCACCAACTTTGTCGCATCACCTTTTTTCGAGATTTAATTTTGACTAGCCCCCGGTCCGTGTTCCAATGAGACGTTAGGTTTTTTCCCGGATTAGGCATTGGCCACCTGCAGCGAGATGTGTGCATCTGGTCCTCGGTACCCAATGAGCTGTGTGGCCTGATCGTGTTGTAGTGTTTCCTCGAAGCCGCAGTAACAACCCTCGCCTCCAATATCGCATCAAAGATCTCTCCGTTCAAGAGTTCATCTCCGAGTTTGCCTTTGAACGATTCGATATATCCATTCTCGAGAGGGACTGCCTGGTTCAATGAACGGCGACTTGACCCCAAGCCGCTCGAGCCATCCACGTACCAACTCTGCTGTAAACTCTGCACTGGTGTCCGATTGAAGGTGGTCCGGGATTCCCCGCTCGAGAAACAACTCTGACAGCTCATGGATCACGTCTGACGCCTTCAGCTTTCGGTCAATATGGATCTTCAGACACTCGTGCGAGTATTCATCCACAATGTCCAGCATCCTTATCGGTCTTCCATGACTGGCCCTGTCTGCCCATTTGCTACCTCCTTTGTTCCAATATAGAGAATTTTCTAACTCAACATTGGATCAGTTTGCGGGGGGCAGGTCACTTCTTCCATCGGGAAGACTACAACAAAGCGGGCTCGATGTGGGATCATCTCAAGCGACACGGGATTGAGGTCTTCAATTTCGGCTGGGCACCATGTTCGAACCCGGATTCTACGACGATTCGTTCAACGAGGCCGCGGGGTCGATCCCACCCGGCGACGGCAGCAGTCAGTTGCCTGTTTCAGAAACTCTCCGTACCCTTCGTTCATAGAGGTCCACAGTGAACAACCTCCGCCCTTGTCTCCTGGTCGCATTTCTGCTTTCCCCGTCCTTCGGCATTGCCGGTCAAAGCGGACGGGAGAGCATCACGCTCGTCAGAGACGGGACGAGCGCCTACTGCATCGTCGTCCCCCTTCATGCCACGGAGGCTGAATCACTCGCGGCGGCGGAATTCCAGTCGTACGTCCGACGGATCAGCGGCGCGCGCCTGCGCGTCTTTGCCGATTCGCCAGCCGCCGCACCGGGCCGTTGCGTTCTCATCGGGAAGACGCGCGGCACGCCGGGCCTCATTCCGCAGGCGATGCTCGATACGCTTCAGGACGACGGATATGCCATCGTCTCCTCCGGAACGACGCTCGCGCTCTGCGGCGGAGCGAGGAACGGGACGCTCTATGCAGTGTACACGTTCCTCGAGGACCAGCTCGGGTGCAGGAAATACAGTGCCGCTGTCACCGTCGTTCCCCGCGCTCGGACGATCGTACTCCCGCCTTTGAGGATCTCCTTCAACCCCCGGTTCAGGTTTCGCGAGATCCACTATCTCAATGCGATGGACCGGGCATACAGCGATTGGCATAAGCTCCATTCCCTTGCCGACCAGGAGAAGGTGTGGGGGATGTGGGTGCACACGTTCGACCGACTGCTCCCCGCCAGGGAATACTTCGCGGCGCACCCCGAGTATTATGCGATCTCAGGCAGGAGGAGGATCCCCAGCGGACAGCTCTGTCTCTCCAACCTCGATGTCTTTTCGCTTCTGACGGCCCGTCTCGGCGCGATGATGGAGCAGAAACCAGATGCCCGCTTCTGGTCCGTGTCGCAGAACGACAATGCCAGTGAATGCCAGTGCGACGACTGCCGCGCGCTGAACGCGAAGTTCGGAGGGAGCTCGGGGACGGTGCTCGATTTTGTCAACCGCGTGGCGGCCCGCTTCCCCGACAGGACCATCTCCACGCTCGCGTACTGGTACACGCGCGGGGCCCCTTCGCACGTCACGCCGGCCCCGAACGTGAACATCATGTTCTGCTCCATCGAGTGCAACCGGAGCGAGCCGATCCCGACGGATCCCACGAGCGCCTCGTTCCGTCGGGACATGGAGGATTGGAGCCGCCTCACGGACAACATGCTCGTGTGGGACTATGTGGTGCAATTCCGCAACCTGGTCAGCCCCTTTCCCAATCTCCGTGTCGTGCAGCCGAACATCAGGTACTTTGCGGACCACGGCGTCCGCATGATGTTCCAGCAGGGGTGTGGCGCAAACGTGGGGGAATTCGGCGAGCTCAGGACATACCTGATCGCGAAGCTCCTCTGGAATCCCGACGTCGACATCAAGGGGGTCATGGACGATTTCCTGCACGGGTACTATGGCCCCGCCGGATCGTTCATACGGCGCTACATCGATCTGATGCACGATTCGCTGGCGAAGTCCGGAAAGCAGCTCGGGATCTACGGGTACCCC
>DASVIU010000611.1:0-9703 GCA_036386275.1 Bacteroidota bacterium
CCGAGGGCTCGTTCATCACCTCGACGTCCTTCCAGCGAAACTCCCCCGCCCAGCCCGTGGAAAGCGCCTTGCTCAGCGCCTCTTTTGCGGCGAAGCGCGCGGCATAGTGCTGGAAGCGGTGTGCCTTTCCGTTGCAGTATAAGACCTCGCGGGATGTGTACACTTTGTCGAGGAAACGGTCCCCCAGCCTTTCGATGCTCCGCCTGATTCTGTCGATTTCGATGATGTCGACGCCGATCCCTTTGACCATGTCAGGTCCCGTCGTGTTTTGCGTTTTCGCGGTCAATGACATCCAGGAGTTCCGAGACGTCATTCAGGTCGAAATCGGCATGCGATTCCACGGTCCCGAAGGTATCCCCGTAGCGGGCAAACGCCGTGGTGATGCCGAGGTTCGCCGCGCCGACGACATCCCGTTCGGCCCAGTCGCCTACCATCACCGCCTCACGCGGCTCCACCTGGAGGAGGTCCAGTGCGCGGCGGAACGGTGCCGGGCTCGGCTTCCGCTCCCCGGTATCCTCGAACGTGACCACATGATCGAATAGTTGATGGAAGTTCAGGTAGCAGAGCCGGAGCCACGCTTCGCGCCCGGGAGCATCAGACACCACCGCGAGCTTGATGCCGCGCTTGAGCAATGCCACCAGCGTCATGTTGACGTGCGGGTAGGGAACGAGGGCGGCTTCCCGGGCCCTCCTGTAGGCGATGACCCCCGCCGAGAGTATTTTGTAGTCGACTTTCTGGAAAACGTCATACAGGAGATGGTCGAATACGTTCTGAAACTCGATCCCCTTCTCCTTGTAAATCGCGTCGATGCGCGCCTGTGCCTCCGCCGGGGTCAGGCGCAAGCCGGCGTCGATCATGGAATTGATCGCCGCGCTCACCGCGAGACGCTTCATGGTCATAAAATCGACAAGCGTGTTGTCGAGGTCGAATATGACCGCTTTGATCATGAGAGGAAATCCGGTTGTTCAGTGCGCACTGCGGGTGGCCTTGGCGATTTCGTCTTCGATATATTCCCGCACCGCCGGCTTGAGATACATGTCCTCGAGCCCGATCTCGTGCATCGCCATCGCGAGCACAGATGCCTTTTTTGCGGGGAAGAGCCTGCGGTTCACAAGAAGGATCTTCTGTTCCCGGAGGATGCAGTATCCCCCCTCGAAATCCCCCCGTTCAAAGCGTATCGTCACGCCGAGCTGGGTGGCCACATCCTGGAGCTCCTGTATCAGAACCTCATGCTTCATTTGCCGGTAGCGACGTTTTTGTGAAGGGTCGGAACACCGCAAGCGCGATAATTGTATAATAACAGAGGAGGGCGATCACGGGAGCCCCCGCGAGGGCGCCCACCCGGGCGACAAAAAGCTCCCGGAAAACATCATTCCCCTCTGTCGTGAAGAATTCTTTGTATGCCATCTTCCCGTCGAGGTACATGGTGAACGCTTCGACAGGGACGAATGTATAGAAGAGTATTGCGCTCATCATGAGCCATCCGTTCTCTTTCAGGCGGAACGGTGAAGTGAGGAGAAAGACGGTGCCGCTGATCAGAACGGTGGCATAACTGATGATTATAACGACGGACGCGAATGAGAGGAGCCGGAATATCTCCCGCTCCGCCTCGGGATCCATGTAACCCTCGAACTCGAGCGTCCCGGTCTTGAGCATGTCATTGCCGATCACGGCGCGGATATTGACTGCGCCGAGCCAGAAGATGGCGGCCACGGCAAGAACGAACAGGGAGATCCTCCACACAAATACCACTGTCCGGCTCATGTCCTTGCCTTCGGTTCCCGTTTGGTATCGATCAGCCAGTTCTTGTACCAGCTGAGATCGTGGCAGAGCGAGAGGAGGTTTTCGAGCCCTTCCTGTGTCATCGCAAGATATGTAGCAGTAAACCGTTCCCGCACATCCCCGGGCGACTCCGCGATAAGTGAGGTCACAAGGGCCCTGGTTTTTGCAGCCGCCTCCGAAAACTCGTTCGCGAGCCGGTCGTACCCCTCCCCTTTCGGGCCGATTCGCGTCATGATGCCGTATGTCCGGTGAAGGAATTTCGAGAAAAAGCTGAGCTCCTCCAGAAGATCGCGCCCTGGTGGAACTCTCCCGGACTCGAGGAGTATCCCCAGATCCGGGCGATGTGCAATGGTTCCGCCGGAAAATGTGTAAAGCGTGGAAAGCAGGGAAGCGGTAACGGTGCTGAGCTCCATTTATGCAATATAGAAAAACGGGGAGGGAGATTCAATCCATGGAATTGCATCGAAGCGCGCCTGTGAGTATATTTTCAAGGTTTCACCCCTTCACGCGACCCGTTCCTCCATATCAAGGAGCGAATTCATGAACCGCCCCCCTCTGTTACCTCTCGTTCTGGCGGCCGCATTGTCGTCTTTCCAGGCCCTCTCTCTCCCCCGGTTTGCCAGCCGCACCGGGCTGAAGTGCCAATCCTGCCACGTCGACCCCTCCGGTGGAGAGATGCGGCGGGCATTCGGGGTCCAGTACGGGAGGGACCAGCTCCCCGTCCCCGAGTGGTCGAAGGACCTGGATGTGACCGATTTTTCCAACGTCATCACCAACATACTGGGTGTTGGTGCGGATTTCCGGACCATCTACTACAACAGGCAGCTCCCCGACTCGACACGGAGAGACGGGCTGTTTCAGATGCAGGGAGATCTGTACGTCAACCTCCGTGTTGCACAGAAGGTCTTCATCTTTCTCAATCTGAACAAGGGGGTATCCTCAGGGTTCGACGCTTTTGCATTACTGAACGTCCTGCCCGCATCAGGACACCTCAAAATCGGGAGGTTTATCCCTGACTACGGGACGAATCTCGATGATCATACGGCGTATGTACGTCAGTACACAAAGCTGAGCCCCGAATTTGACGTCGTCGAACGGACAGGTGCTGAAGCCGCCGTCTCTCCCGGATCGTTCACAGTTCTGGGGGGGATATACAATGCTGACGAAGGAGGGGGAATCCCGAGCACGAACAACAAAGCGTTCCTCGGGAGGGGAGAAGGGATGTTCAAGCTTTCTGAGCGGGCGTCTCTGGGCCTGGGAGGGAACGTGTTCAGTACTAAAACCGGGATCACGGGTGTGAGTACCACATACTATGGCGGCTTCGGCTCATTCAGTCTGGGGGATTTCACGCTGCTCGGTGAAGCTGACTGGATCAGGTCATCGCCGGCCGGACCGGCCACGACAGCTCTGGCGACATACGCGGAAGCCGACTACGTTGTCGCTCAAGGGGTGGACATTAAGCTCGCCTATGATTTCTACGACCAGGACATCCATTACAAGACCGGCTCAAAATCCCGCTACAGCGTCGGGGTGGAATTCTTCCCGGTGAGCGGCGTGGAAATTCGGCCCGTCTATCGTATATTGAAGCAACAGAACCCCGACATCGGAACGATGAATGAATTCGATCTGATGCTCCATCTGTACCTGTAGAAAAATTCAACAACATACGAGAAAGGTATCGCGTCTATGCGCTTAACTGGAGCCGTTGTGGCGTTAATGGCGTTGGGTCTCATGGTCGCCCGTGCGCAGGAAAAGAGTGCCGGAAGTGTCTCATTCAAGGATGATGTGTTCCCGGTGATCAAAAAGCACTGCCTCCCCTGCCATTCGGAAGACAATTTCAACCCGAGCGAACTCTCGCTCGATTCATATGACCTTATGATGCAGGGGGGAAAGAACGGCACACTTATCGTCGCAGGGAAAGCGAAAGAGAGCCTTCTTACAAAGAAACTGGGGGAGGCGCCGCCGTTCGGAGAGCGTATGCCGTTGAACAAGAAACAGGTGATAAGTGAAGGAAAGGCAAAGTATTTGAGTGACGCTGAGCTGAAGATCATCACGGAGTGGATAACTCAGGGAGCAAAAAACAACTGAGATAATCTTTCGATGTGACGTATCGATTTGATGTCAGGCTTCCAGTAGCGCCCCGAACCGGCAGGTTTGGGGCGCTGTCGTCTGGGACCGTTTGTATCCGAGAATCCTCAATACGAGCCGCTTTTAAGGCAAAGCGATCCTGTACACCGCGTTTGATTCTCAGCGGGAATCTCCCGATATTTGTTTACATAATCTGTTACTGCTTCATTTATGCTTGAAGAAAAATCTCGAATTGAGCTGAGAAAATACTTCCGGGCCGAGTGGTTTTCGCAGAGCGCCCTGATCAAGGCTCTCATCGCCGTCTCACTGACCGCGGCGCTCGCACTGCTGTTTCCCAGGGGAGAGTCGATCGACCTCGACTACAAGGTCGGGACGGTCTGGGCGAGGAAGGATCTGATCGCCCCGTTCTCGTTTCCGATATTCCGCGACGAGCGTGAATATGCGCACGACGTGGGAGAGGCAAAGAAAAACGTTTACGATGTGTTCGAGAGGGACTCGGCGGTGACCGAGGCACAGCCCGCAGCGCTGGATGCGTTCTTCGCGCGGTTGCAGGACGCGCTTGAACTACGCGCACAGATTCACCGGGGTGTGCACAAACACTCCGCGGCAGATTCGGCCCGGTTCAACGACCTGGCATCCTCGCTTGACATTCCTTTTTCGGACACTGATTGGGACGTTCTCTCGGCGCTTGCTTCTTCCGGCAGGTTGAAAGACATGCGCGCCGCCATGGGAGCGATGGCACGGAAATACATGCACACGGGGGTCCTCGACAGGCCGAAGGCCTCGATCGCGCGCGCTGACATCGCGCTCCGCCGGGGAACACACGAGGAAATCCTCCCCGTTGCCCGGCTCGTGGATGAAAACGATCTCCACACTCTCCTCGAGAAGGAACTGATCGACAGGTACGGGAGCGACAACGACGCGGTCAGCGTTGCCTACAAGATCGGTGTCATGCATATCCGCCCGAACGTCAGGTTCAACACGGCTTCCACGAACCAGTCGCTCGCCGCGGCGGCCGATCAGATACCGCGGACGCTCGGTTATGTCCAGGAAAACGAGCGTGTGGTGAGCAAGCATGAGCGGATCACGCAGGATACCAGGCTCAAGCTGGAATCCCTCCGCCGGGCGCGTGCGGAACGGGGGCCGGGGTCCGACAACCCGCTGCAGCTCATCGGCACCGTGATCCATGTTTCAATCATCATCATGCTCTATGGACTGTACCTCGGCCTCTTCCGCAAGGGGATAATCCGGAGCAACCGCAGGCTTGCCCTGATCGCCATCCTGTTCCTTTTCGAAGGAGTCCTCGCGTACCTCACCCGGGAGATCGACGTCAATGCGCCGATAGAGTACCTGATACTCGTCCCGGTGGCCTCGATGCTTCTCACGATCATATTCGACTCTCGCGTCGGTTTCTACGGAACGGTGCTGATCTCCATGATCGTCGCCGGTATCCGCGGGAATGATTACTCGGTCGCTCTGGCGTCCCTTGTCGCGGGGGCGCTTGCGGTCTACACCGTGCGCGACGTGAAGAACAGGACGCAGATCTTCCGGTCGCTCGGGTTCATATTCCTGGGATACGCGGTGGCGATTATCGCGCTGGGACTCGAGCGCTTCGAGTCTCTCGCCGTCGTCTCCGAACAACTTGCCTACGGTCTGATCAACGCGGCCATCTCCCCCGTCCTGACATACGGGCTCCTTATATTCCTCGAGAAATCGTTCCGCGTCACCACCGACCTCACACTGATGGAACTGGTGCATTTCAACCATCCCCTCCTGCGCCAGCTGGCGGAACAGGCTCCGGGGACATACCACCACAGCATGACGCTGGCGAGCCTGGCGGAGACCGCTGCCTCCGCCGTGGGTGCCAACGAGATCCTCTGCCGGGTGGGTGCGTACTTCCACGACATCGGCAAAGTGGTGAAACCGACCTATTTTGTGGAAAACCAGAAGGGGAGCCGGAACCGTCACGACAAGCTTGCTCCCCGCATGAGTTCGCTCATCATTGCTGCCCATGTCAAGGACGGGATGGCTCTGGCGCGGGAACACCGCCTGCCGGAGGAAGTAATCGACTTCATTCCCATGCACCACGGCACAACGCGCATGGACTTCTTTTACACGAAGGCGATGGACCTGGCGCGCAACGACCCCGATGAAACCAAAATCGATGAAATCAAGGAACAGGACTACCGGTATCCGGGACCGAAGCCGCGTACGAAGGAAACCGGGATTATGATGCTTGCCGATGCGGTCGAGGCCGCCGTCCGGACGATCGAAGACCCCACGCCGCAGAGGCTGGAACAGACGATCGAGGAGCTCATACGGAAGCGGTTTGAGGAGGGGGAGCTCGATGAATGCCCCCTGACCGTGAAGGACTTGACGAAAATCCGTTCAGCGTTTCTCGGCGTTCTGATAGGCATTTATCACACGCGCGTCAAATATCCGGAAACCCCGCGACGAAAGACGACACGGCGTCTTGGCGGCACAGAACCCCCGACCGAGAGGCCCGGATCGGCACTCAAGGAGATCGACAGGAAATGAAACGGTACGGCGAGGACTACTTCCATTTCCTTGCGCTCGAAAAGAATGCCTCGCGCAATACGATTGCCTCGTACCGGCTTGACATCGGCCGGTATCTCCGATTCCTGGAGCTCCAGGAGATCAAGCGGCCGGATGACATCACCGAGGAGCATGCCGCGGAATTCCTCGGGACGCTCCGGACCGCCGGACTCTCTCCCCGGTCGGTCACCCGGTGTATCTCGTCGCTAAACGGGTTCCACAAGTTCCTGGTAGGGGAGGGGTTCGCCCTCAAAAATCCGATGGAAGGGATCGACGTCCCCAGGCTCGAGCGGTCCCTCCCGGACGTCCTCAGCCAGGCCGAGGTGGAAGCGATTCTCAATCAGTTCGACGGGGAACTTGAGCATGCCGTAGAGAAGAAGAAGCGGTTGTTGCTGCGCGACCGCGCAATACTGGAGGTGCTCTACGCCACCGGGATACGGGTCTCCGAATTGATAATATTGAAACAGCGGGACCTCCTTGAATCGGAAGAAACGGTCCGGGTTTTCGGGAAGGGGTCCAAAGAACGGCTGGTGCCGATCGGCAAGTCCGCCCTCCGCTGGATCGAACGGTACAAGATCGGCTGCCGCAGGGAACTGGAGAAGAAAGGGGAGGGGCAGGATGCTCTCTTTCTCAACGCGCGTGGCAGGCCGATGACGCGCATGGCGATCTGGAAGATCGTTCAGGCATACACGAAGAAGGCGGGAATCGCAAAGGAAGTGCACCCCCACACGTTCCGCCATTCGTTTGCGACCCACCTGCTCGAAGGGGGTGCCGATCTCCGTGCGGTGCAGGAGATGCTCGGCCACTCCGACATCTCCACAACGCAGATCTACACGCATATCGACAGGGAATACCTGAAAGAAGTTCACCGGACCTATCATCCCCGGGGCTAAGACGGTATGAACAGAACCGAAGAGTCTGTCCTGCATTCATCAGGCGCCGGAGCCGGGCCAATGTGCGTGGAGGATCTCAGGCGGGAAATCGTCGGGATCGAAACGCGCGTGCCGCTCCTTGACGGCACCGAGCGGACGTACGTGTTTCTGGACAACGCCGCAAGCACCCCCGCGCTGCGCGGGGTGCTGCGCGCCGTCGAAGAATTTCTCCCCTGGTACTCCGGAGTCCACCGGGGGACGGGATTCAAATCAATTCTGGCCACCGGTGTCTTCGACGCGGCGCACGATGAGATCGGGAGATTTGTGGGAGCCGATCCTGCGCGGAACACGGTGATCTTCACGAAGAACACGACAGAATGCATCAACAAACTCTCCAACCGGTTCCTGTTCCGGCCGGGTGACGTCGTCATCACGACGATCATGGAGCATCATTCCAACGACCTCCCCTGGCGAAAGAATGCCCGGGTGATCCACATCGGCACAACGCCCGACGGGCACCCCGACCTGGCCGCCATGAAGGCGGCGATCACCCGCGAGAAAGGAAACCTCAGGCTTGTTGCCGTGAGCGGCGCTTCCAACATCACCGGCCTTTGCTCGCCGGTCCATGACATTGCGGCCTGGGCGCACGGGGCGGGAGCGAAGATATTTGTCGACGCGGCGCAGCTTGCCCCACACAGGCCGATCGACATGCTCCCCAATGACGATCCCGGGCACATCGATTTTCTGGCGCTCTCCGCGCACAAGATGTATGCGCCGTTCGGCACGGGTGCGCTTGTCGGGGCGAAAGAGTTCTTCGACGAGGGGGATCCGGACCAGGTCGGCGGGGGGGTCGTGGATATCGTGACGCTCGATCGCGCCGTCTGGAACCGGCCGCCCCACAAGGAAGAGGCCGGAAGCCCGAACGTCATTGGCGGTGTGGCGCTGGCGGCGGCGGTCCGCGTGCTGGGCGGCGTCGGTATGGACGCGATCGCTGCGCACGAACAGGAGCTCCTCGCCTACGGGTACGCGAAGCTGAAGAAGATGAAGAGGATCGTTCTGTACGGACCCACCGACCACCTGGAAGAGAAGGTCGGTGTCATGGCGTTCAACGTGGAAGGGATGCACCACTCACTCGTTGCGGCCATACTCGGCGTCGAAGGAGGGATCGGCGTGCGGGACGGCTGTTTCTGCGCCCATCCGTATGTCAAAGAGCTTCTGCACGTCAGCGCGGAAGAAGACCGGGTGTTCACGGCGGAAGTGCTTTCCGGCAACAAGTCCAACATGCCGGGAATGGTCCGCGCAAGCCTCGGGTGCTACAACACGCGGGAGGACATCGACGCGCTCGTGGAGATGCTCGAACGTGTCGTGAAGGGGGGATACAGCGGCACGTACAGTCAGGATCCCGCCACGGGTGCGTTTCACGCCCGGGGTTATCATGTCGATTTCGCTCGCTACTGCTCCCTCGCCGGTCAGCCGGTCCCCGGACGGATTCACTCGGAGGCTTCGTGATCGAGCAGCTGGCGGTGATACCCATACTCCTTTTTTCCGTGATCATACACGAGATCGCACACGGGTGGATGGCGCTGAGGCTTGGAGACCCCACCGCAAGGGATCTGGGCCGGCTGACGCTCAATCCCCTTCCCCATATCGACCCCGTCGGGTCGGTGCTCGTCCCGCTTGTGTCGCTTGCGGCGGCGGGTCATGTCTTCATTGCCTGGGCGAAACCCGTCCCCGTGAACCCGATGAACTTCCGGAACACCCGGCGCGACAGCATCCTCGTCTCCGCGGTGGGACCGGTCGCCAATTTTCTCCTTGCGCTCCTGTGCGGCTTCGCGGTGATCGCCACGGGAATGGCGCGTGGTGCTCTCGGGGACTCCGCCTCCGGGCTCCAGGCGCAGGTTATGCAGTTTCTTCTCACGATGTTCTACGGAGGGATGTATATCAACGTCGTCCTCGGTGTCTTCAACCTGATACCGCTCCCTCCTCTTGACGGTT
The DNA here is from genome assembly GCA_036386275.1 of Bacteroidota bacterium. Taxonomy (GTDB): domain Bacteria; phylum Bacteroidota; class Ignavibacteria; order UBA10030; family UBA6906; genus Fen-1273. The sequence continues at coordinate 9,294 of DASVIU010000611.1, forward strand.
CACACATACTTGCCGCGGTGCTCCCTCCCCGGGCCGCTGTGGCGTACATGCGTATCGGGTTCTTTGGCGTTCTCGTGGTCCTCTTTGCGATGAGGATGCCGTTCGTCAGCAACGCGTTCAGCGCCCTGATCGGCGGGGCATTCTCCCCCTACCGGGCGCTCGTCGATCTGTTCCTTCAATAGACTTTCACAATGACCGGCATTTGATGCAGGAATTCTCGTACAGGAATACGACACTCATGGCGGAGTCGGTCCCTCTCCGCGCCGTGGCGGAAGAATTCGGCACTCCGCTCTATGTGTACAGCAAGCGCTCGGTGCTGGACCACTGCCGCAATATCGAGAGGGCCTTCGACGGACACCCGCACATGTCGTTTTACGCCGTCAAGGCGAACGCCAACAGGACGCTCCTCC
>DASVIU010000612.1:0-4060 GCA_036386275.1 Bacteroidota bacterium
ATACTGAACCATGCTCTCTTCTTTTCCCTGATGGGGATCGGCGGAGGGGAAGAATACTACCTGTTCCCCGATGATTTTGTAATTTTCGATGAGGCCCACACTCTGGAGGCGGTCGCGGGGGCAGGGATAGGACTGAAAATCTCACACAGGCAGGCGATACTCGCCCTGCATAAACTCTACCATCCGGGAACTAAGAAGGGGCTCCTTTCCAGGAGGAAAAAGAAGAACGCCACGCTCTGCACCAGGGGGGAGACAGCGGCCGATGAATTCTTTGCGCTCGTCGGCCGTACGGCGCGTGCCCTTGCGACGGAATCAGGGCGCGAGGGGGGATTCCGTCATGACATCAGGATCAGGAATCCCCACCTTGTGGCAGATGCTCTCGGGGATCATTTCGCAGCGCTCGAAGCCGCAGTGCGTGCAGAGGAGGAGGATGCCGATGATATGTTCCGGAAACAGGAGCTCGGAGCAGCCCGCGCGGCTGTCCAGTCTGTCCGTACAGGGGTTACGACTTTCCTGGAACAGCTCGACAGGGACATGACCTACTGGGTGGAGCTCCCCACGGGAGGGAGCAAAAACGTCACTCTCTGCGCCGCTCCTTCGGACATCGGTCAGGTGCTGGGCCCGCGCCTGTTTCGTGAAGGGAGTTCTGTCATCATGACGAGCGCTACGCTTTCGGTGAATGGTTCACTCGAATATTTTCAAAACCGCGTGGGAGCGATCAACACGGAGGGGCTGATTCTGGACTCCCCGTTTGACTACGCGCGCCAGATGACGCTCAGCATCGCGGGCGATATCGCCGAGCCCGAAACTGAAGGGTACAGCACGGAACTCCCCGGCTGGATCCTGCGGAGCATCGACAGGACACACGGGAAAGCGCTGGTGCTCTTCACGAGCACATCGACGATGCGATCCACCGCGTCCGCACTCGCCGAGGAGATTTCGAATCGTGGACTCACGCTGATGGTGCAGGGGATCGACGGCCAGCGCCATCAGTTGCTCGAAGAATTCAAGCGTGACATCCATTCCGTGTTATTCGGGCTCGACAGTTTCTGGATGGGAGTCGATGTCCCGGGAGAGGCCCTGGAACATGTTATCATCACGCGCCTCCCGTTTGCGTTTCCCAACCATCCCCTGATCGAAGCGAGGCTGGAAGGGATCGCAGCGCGGGGAGGGAATGCGTTCATGGAGTACACGCTCCCCGAGGCAATACTCAAATTCAAGCAGGGGGCCGGCAGGTTGATCCGCACGCGGGAGGACAAGGGAATAGTGACAATACTCGATGCGCGTATCGTGAGGAAAAGCTATGGAAGGGCGTTCATTTCCTCTCTTCCGCGATGTCCCATCGAGATTTTGACGTCAGAAGGGGACGTGGACTACATGGAACCCTTTGAGCGGTAACCCGTTGCCCTGCTGCACGTTACAAGCATTCCCACCTCTTTTACTTCTACTCATCGCGTCAATCCACTTATTTTCGCACGTTTTTGTTGACCTAATTTGGGTTTTGTGTTTGAAAAGTGAAGGCATTATGCTATCTTCCCAATGAAATCGAGCCTATTTCAGTGGCGCAATGAACACGATTCTCACACACAACTTGTAAGGAGGTTCAATGGCTAAACCAATGTCAAAGACGGCGACGATTGCCCACTTTGCCAAGAAATTTGATCTGAAGAAGAAGTTTGTTGCTTCGTTGTTCGAGGAGCTCGCAGCGCTCGCATATAAGGAGGCAAAGAACGCTTTCACGCTCCCGGGCATCGGCAAGTTGGTTCTTGTCGATCGCAAGGCTCGCCTCGGACGCAATCCGAAAACGGGCGAGACGATTCAGATCCCGGCAAAGAAAGTGGTGAAGTTCCGCGTAGCAAAGGCCTGCAAGGAAGCGGTGCTTCCGAAGAAACCGATGCCTCCAGTGTAGTTCCTCAAGGAATCGGCTTACTGCCAGCAATAGTCCCGCCCACCAGGGCGGGACTCGCAGTCCCGCTCATCATGCTGCGCTCACAGTCCCGCCGTTCTGGCGGGACTGTTGCTTTTCAAGGGGCCCTCCCCGGATTGGCCCCGCCCGCAAGGACAGGGGGTTTCGTTGTATGTCCAGGGATCGTTTTGTACATTGAAATCCCATGAAAAACCCCGTTGAGGCATTCCGGCTGTTCATACATAACCTGGGTCCTGTAGAGCAGGCGCAAATTGTGGCCTCCACGGCGGTTATCGTCTCCATGGCCACGATCATCAGCGCCATGGTGGTGACCGGACAGAATCCCCGGCTTATGGATTTCATAAGCATACTGACGGTCGGGACGATTGGGTTCACCAATGTCTATTTTTCGCTCCGGTACAGCCGGCAGCTGGACGAACAGAGGCGCCAGCTCCTCGCAATGAACACGATCGCCGAGGCCGTCAACCGCGTTGTGGAACTTGACATCGTTCTCCAGACCGCCCTCGACAAGATCACGGAGCTTCTCGCGACCGATTACGGCTGGATCTACATGCTCGAAGGGGACGCGCTTGTCCTGAAGTGCTCCAAAGGGACAACGATGAGGTTCCTGCCGGTGAACGGCCTCTCTGCCGGCACACCGGCCGCATCGCTCCAGCAGCCACGCGTTCAGCGCGAGCGGCTGACGGAGAACCTGGGTGACATCAACCCCGCGTTCAAGGCGATGGGAATCCAGTTCTGGGCCACAATCCCCCTGAAAGTGAAGGAGTCGGTGGCCGGGGCACTGATCGTGGCGGGACGGGATTACGGGATGTTCACGAGCAAACAGGCAGAGCTCGCCGAGGCCTTCGGTAACCAGATCAGCGTCGCACTGAATAACGCGCAGCTCTTCGAGCGGCTGAAGCGGTCCGAGAAAGAGTATATCGATCTGTTCGAGAACGCCCCAGATATCTACCTGAGCGTCAACCGGCTGCATATTATTGTCGGCTGTAATACCACGGGAGCGGCGATGCTCGGACTGCCGAAGACGGAGATGATCGGCAAGCCCTTCGAGCACTGTTTCGTGGAGGACCGGCGCGGCGCGGTCAGGGATCTGGTCGACAGGATGTTCACCGAAGGGCGCGGGTTGAAGGACGTGGAAGAGCAGATGCTAAAAAGCGGCGACCTCCCTTTTCCCGTTACGCTGAATTCGTCGCTCGTTTTCGACGAGAAAGGAGCCACGGTCAACGCGCGTGTCGTGGCCCGGGATATTTCAGAACGGAAGATGATGGAGGCGGCGCTCCTCCATGCGCAGAAGATCGACAGTATCGGCAATCTCGCCGGGGGCATCGCACACGATTTCAACAACATACTCGCGGCTATCCTCGGTTCGGCATCCATCATGCGACGGCGCCTGACCGAAAAATCGAAGCTCTATAAGTATGTCGAAATCATCGAGTCCTCCGCCCGCCGCGGTTCGTCGCTGACACGCCAGCTCCTCACGTTTGCGCGGAAGACGGAGACCATCGTCAAGCTTGTGGATATCAACGCGCTGATCGAGGAGACCCTCCACCTCTTCCAGCGAAGCGTGACGAAAGAGATCGAGGTGATCAAGAACCTGACGGAGACCGGCGGGACGGTGAACGGGGACGACGGCCAGATCCAGCAGGCCCTGCTGAACTTATTCCTGAACGCCCGGGACGCCATGCCGGAGGGGGGAACGCTCACGGTCGCCACGGCGGTTACGATGGCCGATGCCCATACTACGAGCCAGTTCTCTTCGATAAAGCCCGGCCAGTTCGTGGTGATCACGATCAGCGATACGGGACGCGGCATCGAAGGAAACATACAGAACAGGGTGTTCGAGCCGTTCTTCACAACGAAGGACTCCGGGACGGGGCTCGGACTGTCGGTGGTGTACGGGGTCGTCCAAAGCCACGGAGGATTCATCAACCTGGAGAGCGAGGTGGGACAGGGAACGACTTTTTCGGTCTATCTCCCCCGCGCCAGCGCGAACGCCCCGATGGCGGCTCATCAGAGGCGGCGGCGTCTCCCACACGGCAGGGAAAACATTCTGATCATCGATGACGAGCGCAGTGTTTGCGAAATTGCACGGGATATGCTGACGGGACTCGGATACACGGTATACGTCGAGCA
>DASVIU010000613.1:0-6151 GCA_036386275.1 Bacteroidota bacterium
CATGAGAAGCATATCGGTCGTGCTCCTGACTGGTTCGATACTGTTCTGGGCGGCCTGCGGCCGCGAGAGGCCCAGGCACGAGGAAACCCCTCCCCCCGGCGCTCCCCCTCTTTCTCCAGATCAGTCCTCCTGGCTTTCACATGCCGGCCGGCATGCAAAAGAGGGGTGGGTATACCTCCATTGCGAAGGGACGCCGCGGGAAAGAGGGTTCCAGCATGGCTACCTCATGGCCAGCGAGATCAGGGAATCCCTCCGGATCACGCGCGCGGTGTGGGAGTACCAGACAGGCATGGAATGGACATGGCTCATCGGAAAGGCAGTGCCGATGTTCCTCCCCAAAATCGACGCGGAGCTTCTCGAAGAGATTCGCGGCATCGCCGAGGGAGTCACTGCGGCGGGCGTGACGACGTCACCGGAGGAGATGATCACCTACAACGCGTATGTTGAACTCTCGGGATACTGGTGGCCGGAGCAGAAGAAGAGACTCGACGTCCACTCCCCCGATACCAGAAAACAGTCTTGCAGCAGCTTCATCGCTACAGGCCGTATGACGGCGGACAGCGGGATTGTGCTCGGCCATAACACGATGTGCTCGTACGTAGTGGCGGACCCGTATATCATACTTGACATCGTTCCCGAGAAGGGCCACCGGATACTAATGCAAACAAGTCCGGGATGGATCCACAGCGGCACGGACTTCTTTATTACCGCCGGAGGAATTGTCGGCGCGGAGACGACAATCGGGGACTTCAGCGGATTCGACGAGGGGGGGATTCCGGAATTCGTCCGGATGCGGCGGGCTGCGCAAGACGCGTCGACGATCGACGGGTGGTGCGATATCATGCGAAGCGGGAACAACGGGGGCTATGCCAACGCATGGCTCGTGGGGGATATCAAGACGAACGAAATTGCGCGGCTCGAGCTCGGATTAAAGAACGTCGGCTTTGAGAGGACGCACGACGGCTACTACAGCGGATCCAACGTGGCGGAGAACACGAAGATCCTGCGTCTAGAGACCGAGCAGCACGAGACCGACATACGGGTATCGGGAGTTTCACGCCGCGTGCGCTGGAAGCAGCTGATGAGAGAACATGCGGGGAAGATCACGGTCGGACTGGCAAAAGAGTTCGAGGCAGACCACTACGACTCCTATCTCCACAGAAACAGCCTCAGCTGGCGCGGGCTCTGCGCCCACGGCGACTATGACTCACTCGACACGGGAGAGCCTTTTGAGCCCGGGGGGACGGTGGATGCAAAAGTTGTCGATGGGACGATGGCCAGAAACATGTCCTTTGCCGCCCGCTGGGGATCAGGGTGCGGGCGGCCGTTCGACGCCGGCACATTCCTTGCAGAGCATCCTCAGTTCGAATGGATGAACGGACTCCTCAAAGACAGAGGATCATATCGCTGGGCAGATTTTACCGCAGGGGAGCGCTGACGCTCCCCCCCCGCCCGGGTGAGCGAATCAGATATCCCCGATGCAGGCGATGAGACGGACCCACAGATCGTCCCCCCTGACGCCGTTGGTCATGATCACGATGCCGCTGCCACGGCCCGGGGAAAACTGGCTGAAACACCGGAATCCGGACCTGTTGGCGCCGCTGTGGTGAACGATGTCCCCCTCCCCCGTCGTATTGATAGACCACCCGAGACCCCAGTACACCTCGAGGCCTTTTGCCGCCGCGGGCCGCCCGACGGGCGCCCGCGCATCGACGGTTACATGGTGCTTGAGCATCGCCCCTACAGATTTCTTGGAGAGCGAATACGGCGCCGATCTGTCCGTTTTCAGAATTTCAACGAGGAACGCCGCATACTCCCCGGGAGTAGTGTAGAGCGTGTACGCAGCGTTCGCGTGCGTGTACTTTGTCTTCATCAGGAAGTTCCCGTCCGCGCCGTGACCCGCGGCAAGCACGCTGTCCAGGCGGCCAGTCCAGACGTAGCTCGTTCGACTGAGACCCATGGGATCGAAGAGCGTCCTCTTCGCGAGCGCGGCAATGGGCTCTCCCGTGATCTTCTCGACCACGCGCTGAAGATAGAATATCCCCTCCCCCGAGTAACTGAACCGCGAACCTGGTCTGTAGATGACCGGCAGGGGGCCGTCCCGTTCCTCTTCCCCTTTCCGCCAGTTCGGAAACCCCGCCGTGTGCGACAGGACCATGCGCGCCGTGATCAGGGATCGTGATGGCTGGTCGGGGAGGGCTCGATCCTTCAGATATTCCGTCAACGGGCGATCAAGGTCGATCTTTCCGTGTTCGACGAGTTTCATGACAGTATAGGCAAACACGGGCTTGGTCATCGACGCAGCTTCGAAGAGCGTCTCGCGTGTTACAGGTGAGTGCCGGCGGACATCGGCGATACCGTATTCCCCGGACCAGACGATGGCCCTGTTATGAATCACCGCGATGGAGACACCCGGCACATGGAGTTCACTCATCAGCGAAGGGGTCAGGCTATCGATCGCCGCAACGGCGAGACGCCAATCCGGCGTTCGTGAACGCCGTCCGGGATCTATTGCATCGAGGGCCATCTCCGCACCCCGGCGGACGTCCTCGTCCCTGTCGTGGAGGCACTGAATGAGCGCCGGAATCGCCTCCCGGGCTTCAGTTCGCATGCCGCCGAGCGCCACTGCGGCAGACCAACGCACGTTGTCGTCCGTATCGCGCAGGGCGCCCGCAAGCACGGGGATCGCTTCCCGTGCCTCTGCTCCGATTTTCCCAAGGGCAATCGCAGCACACCAACGGACGTTACTCTCCCCCTCCGCCAATGCGCTGATGAGGCGCGGGACACTTCCTTTTCCAATCCTGCTCAGGGCGTCGGCGGCCGTTCCGTTGACAAACGGGTCCCTGTCCGAAAGGAGCAGGATCAGGTGAGGAATTGCGGGTTCTGCCCCCGGGCCGCATCTCCCGAGGGCCTCCGCTGCATGTTCCCGGACAACAGCGTCGCTGTCCGCAAGCGCCCTGATGAGCGACGGAATATCACCCCGCTCTCCTCCGCCTGACTGCGCCGGGCCTTCGGCACAAACAACCAGGAGAATGACAGGTATCGTCACGAAAAGACGCGGGCCGGGCAGCCTCATTCTGGTTCCCTCCGCGGCGACAGAACCGTTGTGAAGTCGGCGAGATCCCGCAGGCTCCGTTCGAATGCAAAAAGGATCGGCAACCCGCCGGTGTGTATGAACACTGTGGGGATCCCCGGATCGAGAATCCGGCGTCGCGCGAGATCCAGCAATCCCGCCATCGATTTCCCCGTGTAGACAGGATCGAGAAATATGCCTTCGAGGCGCGCACAGGAGAGAATCGCCTCCCTGCCGGAATCTGTCGGCACGCCGTACTGCTGATGATAACAGTCATACGACTCGATTCCGGAATCCGTCACCGTGACGTCGCAGTCAAGGATTCTCACACTTTCCCGAACGATCTCCATTGTCCGGCTTGTGATCTCCGCTCTGGAGCGGGAAACACTTATGCCGATGACACGGGCCCCGGGCATATACAGCCGCGCACCGAGGATCGCACCGGCGAAAGTGCCACAGGAGCCGACGGCAAGAACGATCTGTGAAGGACCGGAACCGAGCTGGGCCGCAAGCTCCCGCATAGCGCGAACATACCCGAGAGCGCCCATCCCCGTTGACCCTCCCACAGGGAGCGTGTACGGCCGGCGTCCTTCGCGCCGCAACTCTTCCGCCCACCCCTCCATTGCAGAGGCAAGGTCATCGTTCCGGTCATTGTCTTTTAGATAGCGGATCTCTGTCCCGAGAAGCACATCAAGAAGGAGGTTCCCCTGATACTCGGTGAAGCCGGGCCCCCCGAGCACAATCCTGGCCTCCAGCCCCTTCCTGCGTGCAGCGGCCGCGGTCATGACAGCATGATTGGACTGTGTGCCTCCGACCGTGAGGACGACGTCGGATCCCTGATTCAGGATTTCCACGAAGTCATACTCCAGCTTCCTCGCCTTATTCCCTCCCATGGCGAGACCGGTCTGGTCGTCCCGTTTGATGAAGAGTTTGCTCAGTCCGACTGTGCGGGCCAGCCGCGGGACTTCCTGCAACGGCGTGGGAGTATCAGCCAGCTGGACGCGGGGGATCCGGTCGAGAAGTTGGTCGGGCGATGGGACGGAATCCACGTCGATGTTCATGGCGGGGTCGGGACGAGTTGCGGGATTGACGGTGTTCTGAGCGAACACTCAATGATCTCTATTTTGCTCTGCTCTGCTTCTCCCAGGCTTCACGCGCGAGCACCCCTATCCGTGCCATTGATCTTCCGGCAAGCTCAATATTGATGCCGGCAAGGTGCCGGTCTGTCCAGGCGTGGAAGTCCTTTTCCAGGTCGGCCAACTCTTCGCCGAGAGTCGCTGCCCGGTCAACCTGTGTTTGAGAGGGGCGGCCATCATAGCCATTGAGGTTGCCGTAAAGTTCGGCGGCGAATTCACGCATCCGCTCCTCGCCTGTGATCATTCCGCCCTCCTTCGTCGCAACAATCCGTTTCCGGAACGCGTCAAGCTGCGACGAGCATGTTCGTAATCGCGTCCCGAGCGAATCGAGAGCCGGGAGCGTCGCTGCATCCCCCTCGAGCGATGACCGCACACCGTTTATTTGATCCACGGTGAATGCCATTTCTTCAAGCAGACGATACACTCTCATCGTGAGGTCGAACTGGGCTTTTCGGTCCTCCCCCGTGTGCGCAGATCGCGGATCCGTTGTCACTGTCAGTTGGTGCGTGTACACATATTTGTCCTTGGTCAGCCTCACTGTGTAGATCCCGGGTATGACCCGGGGACCGATCCCCGTCCCCGATGCTCCGGTGGCTCCGGAGGGCACTCTCGGCGCCCTTAACCTCATCGACCACGTTGTCCGGTTGAGGCCCCTTCGCTTGCTGCTCGGTATTGTTCCGAGGGTCGTGCCCCCCTGATCAAGGACCTCCATCTTCAGATCGCCGAAAACATGGCGTTTCTTCTGGTAATATGTTATGACCGCATCGCCCGGCGGATTCGGACCGACGAACGAAGCGTCCCCGTATACCCAGCCACCCCATGCCGGAATCTGCTGTACCGTCGGCCTCGTCCGGGTAAACGCTATCTCCTTTTCAAGGCTTTCCCTCGTCAAGCCGCGAAGCGGAGAGATATCGTCGATAATCCAGATCCCACGGCCATGAGTCCCGATTACGAGATCATGATCCCGGGGATGGATCACCAGATCGCGGACTGCGACATTGGGAAAAGTGCCCCCCTTATACTGGGCCCACTCTCCTCCGCCGTCGAGCGTGATCCAGAGTCCGAACTCCGTCCCAAGGAAAAGCAGGTTCCTTTCAACCAGATCCTCCTTGATCACATGAGCGTATCCCCTCACAGGACCTGACTCACCGGCAACTATGCGGTTCCATGTTTCGCCGAAATCTGTCGTCCTGTAACCATAGGGTCGCATGTCGCCGAACGTATGAAAGTCGAATGTCACGTAGGCGGCGCCTTCGTCAAAATGCCCGGCTTCGATTGAGGAGACCCATCCGTTTTTCGGCAGCTCTTTGATATTGTTGACGACGTTCCGCCAGGTCTTACCACCGTCCCGCGTAACCTGGAGGTTTCCGTCGTCCGTGCCGGCCCAGATGACCTCATGATTCTTCGGCGATTCGGCAATCGCATGGATGGTGGTGTGCATCTCGGCGGCGGAGTTATCGATCGTCACGCCGCCGGATTGCTCCTGCTTCTGTTTCTCCGGATCATCGGTCGTAAGGTCTGGTGAGATCCGTTCCCATGTCTGTCCAAAGTCGCGCGAACGGAAGAGGAATTGGGCACCGATATAGATCGTTCCTTTCTGTGTCGGACTCAAATGGATCGGCGTGTTCCAGTTGTATCGTAGCTTCCGTTCCTTGGAGTGAGGGAGCGGTTGGATATTGCGGGTCTCATGGGTCTTGCGATTGATCCGTCCGATGTGTCCCCCCTGTGACTCGGCGTAGAGGTAGTCCGGATCCGAGGGATCGGGAAACATCCAGAATCCGTCCCCGCCGTACATGTTCTCCCACTGACTGTTTGCTATCCCTCCAGGGTACTGGGATTGTCCGATCCACGCGCTGTTATCCTGAAGTCCTCCGTAGACACGATATGGTCGCTCCATATCGACGCTGACATGATAGAATTGCGAGATCGGAAGATTGTCCCC
>DASVIU010000614.1:0-8223 GCA_036386275.1 Bacteroidota bacterium
CCGAAAGCCCAGGCGATCGACACGAGATAAGTTCGGACGGGGTGATCGACCTCCTCCGCAAATGTCGATGAGTTATCCCACCCGAGGTAATTCCACATGACGATAAACAGTCCCATCCCGACGGCTGAGATTGCCGGTGAGCCTTGTGCGACCATCCCCCCCTCCGGATGAACGGAGAAGCCGTTCCTGAACGCGGCAATGAACAGGAGCACGAAAGGAAACATGACGGCGGAACCGAATGCGACGGAACTCCGCCCTACGGGGAGTATGCCGAGCAGGTTGAGTCCCGCGCAGATCCAGACGATGGCAAGGCAAACACCGTAGTGGATTCCCGCAACTTCCGGAAAGAAAAACGAGGTGTATTCGACAAACAGGACGGGATAGATGGCGAGATCGACGAACATGTACAGCCACGTCCACCAGCCCTCAAAAAAGCCCCACATAGGCCCGAGCCCCGTTTTCACCCATTGATAGTACCCTCCGTTACGGGGCATCATGCCGTTCAGTTCCAGAACCATCAGGATCACGGGAACGGCCCAGAGCAGCGGGGTGACGAGAATCAGAAGGAGAGCGTTTTTCCCACCGACAAGGTTGATCAGGGGCTCCAGACCGTAGGGCCCGCCCGAGACACTAAAAAAAATAACGGCGGTCAGTGCGGCAGGACGAAGAAACCGCCGCCGGGTGCGTGCTGTCGCGTTGACGGGTGGGTCCACTCCGCCGGATTCCTCGGGCTATTTTCGCTTGACGGGTCTTGGTCGGGCGAGTTTCTTCAGGTCTGCCGGCATGGGGAAGAGCCTTGTCAGGGAAGTCAGTTTCGTCCTGCCATCAACAGTCGTGAGTATGATCTCCATTGCGGGGTTGAACTCTGAAAGGACCTGCCTGCACGCGCCGCAGGGGGGGAGGAACTCGGGGTCATCAGAGGCAATGGCTATCGTCCGGAGACGAGTTTTCCCTTTTGCAGCGGCCTGGAAAACCGCATTCCGTTCCGCGCAAATCGTCAGGGAATAGGAACTGTTTTCAACGTTGCACCCCTCAATGATTGTCCCGTCATCAGCGAGGATTGCAGCTCCGACGCGGAACCGCGAGTACGGTGCATATGCGCGGGCCTTCGCCTGTATCGCCCGGGCAACGAGTGTCTTGCGCTGAGATACTGTGGCCACGGCTTGAATCCTCCCGGGAAGAATCTAGCGAGAGGGAGGATGACTTGCAAGCAGGCAGGAGGGGCCTCCAGCGCACTACAGAAGCCCCTTGAGCTTTTCATATCCCGCGCGGCTCACCGGCAATTTCGTCCCGTCCTTCAGCACGACAATTCGGCTGTCTTTGGCATATGTTTCCAGTCGGACGAGCCGTTCGATGTTCACGATATGTGAACGGTGGATCCGGACAAACCGTTTTGGATCCAGCGCAGTCTCGATTTCGGAGATGCGTTCGAGTTTCAGATACTTTTTCCCTCCGGAATGAATCGAGACGTAGTCATCCTGTGCCTCAATGTGGTCTACCATCGGGGATAGTATCACATGGACCCGGCTCCCGTCCCGTACCAGTATACGTTCGAGTGGTCCCGTCAGTGATCGGGTGCTGCGTATCAGATTGTCGATGGCATCCGGCGGTTCGTCACCTGCCTGCCCGGCCGCCCGCAGGAGGGCTTTCTCGAAACGTTCCCGGCTGAAAGGCTTGAGAAGATAGTCGACGGCGTTGACCTCGAATGCCTTTATCGCATAAGAATCATAGGCGGTGACAAAAATGACCCTTGGTTTGGCATCCAGCAGGTCAAGGACTTCAAAACCATTGAGCTTCGGCATCTGAATGTCCAGGAACAGCAGATCGGGCTTCAATTCTGTGATGGCCTTCACGGCATCGAATCCGTTGGAGCATTCCCCGACGATCTGGACATCCGGGTGGGCAGCAAGGTACTCCCGCACGATTCCGCGGGCGAGATCTTCGTCGTCGACGACAATGACACGCATGATCGGGTTCCTCGATATTATACCTGGTGCGGGACCGTGAGCACGACGACGAAGTTCCCCCCGGTCTCCTGAACATCCAGGTTCCCCCCGCTGCCGTACATCCGCTGCAGCCTCTGGCGGACGATGTTGAGTCCCATTCCCCTACCGTGGGGTTTAATCCGCTGGGGATCCACGGGATTCCTGATGAGGAGCCGGAGCGATGGCCCGTCTATCTCGGTTCGCAGGAGGAGATGCCCCCCATCGGGAAGCTGGGCGATGCCGTGGTTCACCGCGTTCTCGACAAGGGGCTGCAGCAACAGCGGAGGCACCCGCGCCGACAGCGTCCCCGCCCCTATGTCGGTCTGTACGACGAGACGGTTTCCGAACCTGACCTTTTCAATGTCCAGATAGTGACGTGCCAGTGCGATCTCCTGCTCGAGCCTGATCATTTCGAGGGCGCCGAAGTTCATGCTCATGCGGAGGAAATCGGCAAGCATGAGTGTCATCGTTCGTGCCGCGGTCGCATCGGTGCTGGTGAGCGCGCTGATTGAATTCAGGCTGTTAAAAAGGAAATGGGGATCAATTTGTGCACGCAGCGCTTTCAATTCGGCGTCACGCGCAAGGACCTGCAGTTCGAGCGCATTGTGTTCGGTGCGGCGGGCTGATTCCAACGACTCGATGAGATAGTGAATCGCGGCGGCAATGAGGAACAGCCCGACGCCGAATGATGCAAGGAGAGGGAGTGAATCCAGGTACCTTTCCCGCGGGGCGAGCCCCGGTTGCATCCACTCGAGCCCCGATGCCCACGCGTAACATACAAGAAGCCAGAGAGCGCTCGAGAGGAGGGCGGCAAAGAAAAGGGAAGAGACTGTCTTCGCGAGGTCTGTCCCCGGGAGTGGGAACGCACGACAGACATACCATGCGGAAAGAGACATGAAGGCATACACGATCATCGCGGGAAGAGAAAAGCACATCGCGCCGCTCCACGATGCCTTCGCGGTTGTTGCCAGGAGCGTGGCCAGGGTCAGACCGGGGGCAAGCCATGCGAGAAGATACAGTGCGAGTGTGCGGCGGTCCTTAAGGATAGGATGCATGACCGGGTCGCGATATCCGGGACCGGAGGCGTCCCGGGGAATCCCTGCGCTGGCACATCACTAGTTCGTCACCTCGACCCCCCCCATGATTGCCGTTCCCTTCACGATCAGGCGCTTCGCGGAGGGGTCAGCCGGCTTCACAGATTTGTCGTCAAACCCGCCCAGGAAGGGGACTCCCTGTACAATGACGTTCCACGTGGGAGGAACTTTGATTTTGATGCCACCCCACATCGCGAACGTGCTGATGACGGCATCCTCTCCCTGGATCGAAGCCTGTCGCAGATCGATTTCGCATCCCCCCATAATGGCGCTCGACTCGCCTCCGCGGAAATCCTGGGAGTTGTTCGATTGTTGCACCCCACCCAGCACCGCGAATGCATTGACGATTGAGCGCGAGTCGGGAGTCGCGCGATCTTCACCGAGGATCTTTCCCCGTGTGGTTCCTCCTAGAAGCATACTGACCCCTAACAGGACGAGGATGAGCGGCCAGAGTTCGTGAAACCCGATAGAGGTGACCCCGAGTTCGCGAATAAGAAGAACCGCTCCGATCAGAGCTATCACCACCCCAAAAAATCGTCCTCCCCTGTGGGAAGAGTACAGGATGCGCGCCCCCCCGAACACCACGAGAATCAAAGGCCAGAACCGGAGATACAGCCTTGCGTCGAGCACGTCAAAGTTGTCGAGCAAAAGGAATATGCCGATCAGGACGGCGGCGCCGCCCATGATTGCCTGACCGCTGAGATAGAAAAGCCGTTTACGCTCCATGGGGATGCTCCTTTTCTTGATTCAATGTCGGAAGAGCGGGAAGACTCCTCCATAGCAACGACACGCCGACGGCGATAAAAATCGCCGGCCAGGTGTCGCTGAATGTCAACCCGCCGATATGCAGTGTCGAGACCGCAAACCAGAGTCCCAGCAGCAGGAGCCATAGCCCCGTACCCTGCTCGCTGCGGGACATCGCCTCCCTGATTCTGGCGATCCCCAGGCCGATCAGGATGAGGGGCCAGAATCGCCAGACGGGTCCGATGTCGATCACGCCGAAATTTTCCAGCAACAGGGCTCCGCCGGCAAGGACAAGGAATGATCCAATGAGTATGTGTGCGCTAAACGATTTTCGGGCTTCCATGAGCAATCCTCCGCTGTTTGTAGGGACCCGTAAGAACATACGTGGTTCGCCCCGCCGGAGTGACAGCCAGATCGGCGAGCGGCGGGTTTACCTCGGTGGACGGGAGGGGGGGACGCCGTTTCCGGCTGGAAAGCATGTGTCCCTTCATGGAGATTCCCCCGGATCGATGCAACCTAGCGACGCATCCCGCCGTACACTGATGTGGAGGTAGTACATGACAAAATTCATCCTCTGGTTGATTCTTCTCTTCGTCTGCTGGCCGGTTGCGTTGGTGGCGTTGATCCTGTATCCGATCGTCTGGCTCCTGTCCATACCGTTCAGGTTGCTGGGGATAACGGTGGATGCTGTGTTCGAACTCTTCAGGGTCATTATCACGCTCCCGGCGAGAATCCTCGGCGGGGCCCAGCGCACGCGCACCTGACCCGGACGATCCTGCTAGTTCGTTCCCCCGGTCCTCTTCCGGATCTTCTCGATGCTCGCCTTTGCCGCCGGCGCAGATCGATCATCTTCGTCATTGGCAATTCTCTCAAGAGCCGGCAATGACTCCGCTTCGCCGAGATCGCCGAGAAGGCGTATGGCAAATGTGCGGATGAACGATTGTTTCTCGCCTGTAATCGAGTCCAGCAGGCGAAGAACATCCTTCCTCCCCTTTCCGTAACGGCTCAGGATACCCAGCGACGCAAATCGCAGCGCCTGCGGTTGACCATTCCTCCCCTTCACGAGGGAAAGGTCAACGCCCGTGAGACTGTCGACCGTGGCAAGCGAGTGAAGGGCTGAAACAGAAATGGTGTTCCCGTGTGATGGCACGTCGATGTAAGAGAGGATGAGGCCCCTGGCATTCGCCGAATCCACCTTTGCGATGGAACGAAGCGCCGCTGCGACGACCCGGTAGCTTGAATCCTTCAGGGCTTCACGGAGCACCGCGATCACATTTTCCCCCGGATATCTCCTGAGCTGAGAGAGAGCGGCAACCCGTACGTCCGGTTTCCTGTCTGCGGCGGCCGAGATCAGGGCCCGCGCGATTTCCGACTTCTGCGCGCTGTCGGTGGAGTCGATCTTCTCAAACGCCTGGACGGCTTCCCGCCGGACAGCCCAGAAGGAATCGCTCCCGGCGATCCGGACGAAGGAGGGAATAGAGACGGTGTTGTTCCGCATTCCGGACAGCTCCTGGATGGCAAGCAGTCGATCCACAGGGTTGGCTGCATGCTCCGCCTGGTACGTCCATTCATCGCCGGACCTGGTCCACTTCATCTCCTTGAGAAGCCAGTTTCCTCTATCGAAGATCACAAGGCGGGGTTTTGACGCTGCGGGAAGTGTAAAGGTTGTGTCCCGTGTGAGTATATTGAATCGCCGGGTCACGCGTCCCTCCGGCATTGTCAGCTCAATGTCGACCGGGGTGCGGAAGACAACCGTCAGGCTGTCGGTCTTCTGGATCTGACGAACGTGCAGAGACAGGGATTTTGCGGAATCGCTCCAGTCATACGAAAGATCAAAAACAGGATACCCTGCTTTGTACAGCCATTCGTCAAAAAACCAGAACAGGTTCTGTCCCGTTGCTTCCTCGATGGCAACTTTCAAATCGTTGGTTTCCACCGGCGTATGCTGGTATTTCACGATGTAGTGATGTAAGGCCCTCCAGAAGAGCCTGTCGCCCAGTACAAAACGGAGCATATGAAGCACTGAAGCACCCCGCGGGTAGACGTTTTCTCCGTAGGACCCGACGCTCACGATGGGCTTGCGCCCGTTGTGCTTGTCGGAGTTGATGCCGGCCCGTTGAGCGTTGAACATCGTGTAGTCGAATTCATCTCGACCCAGCGCGTGTTCGTGCCACAGCGGATCGAAATAACTCGCGAAGCTTTCATTCAGCCAGAGGTGACGCCAGTCCTTGCAGGTCAGCGCATCCCCCCACCACTGATGGGCAAGCTCGTGTGCAATGAGGCTCGTCGGGGATTCGTCAATGCGCGCTCTCGCATCGTAGACGGTCGCATCGTCCGCAAGTGACGTAGCGCTGATGTTTTCCATTCCCCCGACCACGAAATCTTTAATCAACACCTGAGCATATTTTGCCCAGGGGTACCTGTAGCCGATTTTCTCCCCGAACCATGTCACCATATCGGGAGTGCTGGCAAAGCAGATCTTCGCGTCCGCAACCTGGCGCGGGTACACGTAATACTCAAGAGGGATATCGCCCGCCTTGTCCTTCAGGATGGCGTAGTCGCCGGCGGCGAGACTGATGAGGTACGAGGCATGAGGGATGTCCTGTCTCCAGTGGAAAGTCTTCGTCTTCTTCACCCTGTCCTCCTTTACGTCCAGCAGTCGCCCGTTGGAGAGTGCGACGTACGGGCTTCGTACAGTGGCAATCATCTCGCTGGTGGCCATGTCATTCGGAAAATCGTAACACGGGAACCAGAAATGATTGTCCATATCTTCCCCCTGTGACCAGATCTGCCACGGTCTCTCCGGGTAGGACGAATCGGGCTGAACGAAGTAAAGCCCGCGTTTGGGCGTGCACGTATACTCCACCGAGATTGTCAGCGTATCCTCCAGCCCGTAGGATCTGTCGAGTGTGACAGCGAATTTCTTCGGCCGGACCTCAAACCCAAGCGTCTTCTTCCCCATTGTCACGCTTCGGATACTCAGCTTTTCCGCATCAAACTCGAGGCGGGTGAGGTCGGGAAGAAGCGGGAGGAGAGTCGTCGTCGTCCTGCCGCTCACAGACTTTGCGGCCTCGTCGAACGAGACTTCGATCGTGTAATGAATCACGTGATAGTCCCGGCTCGGTCCTTCACCGTCATCGCGCACCGGGAACACCGATTGGGAGAAGCCGGAATACGAAAAGCACACCAGGATGCCGAGTAGAACGAGCGATTTCATTGCTTCTCCTGCAGGTGGTGAATGGGCGTATCGTGAAGCGGCAAAGCTGCCTCGCCGCGGGGAAGAAGGGACTTACGTGATCCCGGATATGAGCGAGCGAAGGACGTTCATGTTCTCAATGTCTTCGTGCATGTCATCGCTCTTCTCTGTCTCGAGGATCTTCGGGACGTTTTCCAGACGGGGATCGTTCATGAGCATGCGGAATCCCGCAAGGCCGATCCTCCCTTTGCCGATGTGATCATGCCGGTCGACCCGCGAACCCAGCTCCTTCCGGGAATCGTTGACGTGAATTGCGGACATGCGCCGGAGGCCGATGACATCGTCGAAGGCCCCGATCGTCTCGTTCCAACCTCCCTCGGTGCTGATGTCGTACCCGGCTGCAAACGCGTGGCATGTGTCAAAACAGACGCTCATCCGGTCCTTTTCATCGATCAGGTCAATGATCCCGGCGAGTTGTTCAAAGCGATAGCCGATGGCGCTTCCCTGTCCCGCCGTCGTTTCCAGAATGCTGCGTGTCCGGTACTTCGGTGTGTATGCATGGGCCAGGTTCAGTGATTCTGCTATCCGCTTGATCCCCTCATTTTCGCCGGCTCCGACATGGGAACCGGGATGGAGTATCAACCCGAGGATCCCGAGGGCTTCGCACCGTTCCAGTTCGTCCCGGAGCGCGACACGGGATTTCTTGAGAACGTCTCCGTCTACGGCACAAAGGTTTATGAGATATGCAGCATGGGCGAGGACAGGGGCGACGGGAGAGCTGGCTGCAGCCAACCGGTACTGTTCTATATCCCCGGGAGTGTACGGCCGTGCTTCCCACCTGTTGTTGTTCTTTGTGAACACCTGCATTGTCGTACAGCCCGCGAGGGCTGCGCGTTCAAATGCGCGGTACATTCCTCCGCTGATCGACATATGCGAGCCGAGAAGAATGTTGTGTGTCATGCGAGATCAGTGCCCAGCGACAGACGTCAGGGGAGAGACAGAGAGGGGCCGGACGACGCCGGCCCCGAACGGTGAAAAAGTAGCCCAAAGAAAGAAGAGATTCAACAGGGATACTATTTCAGCAGGAGGAGCCTCCTGGATTGAACAAATCCTTCAGCTTTGAGCCTGTAGAGATAGGCTCCGCTCGCCAGGCCCGAAGCATCGAACCGGACGTTGTAGTTACCCGCATTCTGGTACGTGTCCA